>JANNBG010000077.1:0-1838 GCA_031385205.1 Rhodobacterales bacterium | reverse complement strand
AATGGCAGAACCTGTCGGGGTTGGGCGCACAGATTACGGCATGGGAGGCAACTGCCGGTGCGCGCCTGCCCGCCGCATACCGCGCCTTCTTGCTGGCCTATAACGGCGGTGCGCCTTATCCGAATGTCTTTGATGTGGCGATGCCGGATGCCATCTGGGGGTCGACTGACAAGCAGACGTTCGTAGACCCGCTGTACGATTTCGCCTTTGCCGTCAGCCTCTACAATGGTGACACCTTTGGTGACGGCACGCCACGCCCGTTCTTCTTTATCGGCTGCAATCCGGGTGGGTTGGAACTGCTGATTTCGCTCCGCCCAAAGGATGCGGGCAGCATTTACTGCTGGCAAGGCACGGATGTGCCCTGGGGCACAGACACGAATACCGAGGCCGCCCTGCATTTGCAGGCCAAGTCATTCCCGGATTTCATCGCGGCTTTGTATGATACGCCCGACTCCATCGGTTACGATTATTGGGAAAGCCCCCGGCACAAGCTGCTGGCGCGGCCCCTGACGGTGGGCTGACGCGGCCATGTTTTTTCCCCAAGCCATCCGCATGACGTTTCCGGAGCATTATCCCGATGCCGTCCGTGACCTCATGCTGCCGATGGTGTCGATCAAGCTGTCCAACCACGACGCGCAGGTGTTGGGTGGGTTCAGCATGGCATTCCGCGCCAGCATGGAGGGCAGTGCGGATGGTTATTTCTCCACCGGCTTCCTTGACACGCTTGATACGGTGATGGCGCAGTTTCCCGAAGGGGTGATGCCGCGTATCGGGTATTGCAGCTGGAAGGCGGGGTCGATTTCGAACGCGCCTGCGATGGGGGCCAGGGGCGTTCTGGCCGTGATGTCACGCGATGATCCACGCGTGGGGCAGGCCTTGGTCGCACATGTGGTGATGGCGGAGCCGGTGATGCTGCATCTGCGGCCATGGGTCAAAATCCATGACTGGGCGGAATTCCGGCTGTTCATCAAGGGCGGTCGGGTGATCGGCGCATCGCAATACCTGCACCACGAGACCTATCCTGCAATCAGCCAGAATGAACCGGCCATCCTTGCGGCCCTGCAGGCGATAGCCGAAGTGCTGTTGCCGGAATTGCATCTGGCCGAGGTGGTGGCGGATGTGTTTGTGGAGCCGCAAGGCAAGGGTTTTCACGCGACGTTGATCGAGTTGAACCCCTTTGTGCCCGCAACCGATGCGTGCCTGTTCACCTGGGCCAATGGTGGCGATTTTGACGGGTCATTCCGGTTTAACCGTATCCCTGTGACGCCAGATCGTGCAGCCGCAGGGGCAGCGGCACAGGCCGGGGCTTTGGCGTCGGATGGGGATTATTGGATCACGGGGCAATAGGCGCCTAATCCGCCTTCACGATCGGCATGCCCATCACCACCTTGCCGCCATGCGCCGTGCCATCGCCCACGCGCACAATCGGCTTGCCCATGATCTTCACGATGGATGAGCCCTGATTGACCGTATCCGGTGGCCCGATACACACGCACATCGCCCCCACCACGGCCACTTTCATGCCCATGATGCTGACAATCGGCTGACCCGGCTGCACAATCGGCCCGCCCACATGCGGCACCGGCCCCGGTTCGATCTTGGGGCAGACATGCAGCATGCCCATCGTTGCAACTGGCATAGGCATTTTTCGTCTCCCTTACCCCGCCGCCGCACGCAGCCAATGGGCCGCGTCATCGTCGGACGACGTCTGCATGATCATCGGGGCCCCCACATCGTGCAGGTCATGCACAAGGGCCTTTAGCTTGCCGTCCGGCGCGCGGCGATATTGCACCAGTTTGTTGGCATCCTTGTCATCTTCGGCAAACAACAGCTCGATC
>JANNBG010000071.1:0-3246 GCA_031385205.1 Rhodobacterales bacterium | reverse complement strand
TGATGGTGACGATGGACGCGTTGATTGCGGGCTTTGATGTGGGCACCTTTGGGGCGGCCCCGACGAAGTTTGATGCAGAGAATCTCTTCCCGCTGACAAGGGCCTATGTGCGGGATTTGCCGTTTGAGACTGTTGCTGCGCGGATTGCTGCTTTGGGTGTGCCAGCGGAGAAAGCCGAGGCGTTCTGGGCGGTGACGCGGGAAAGCATCACGGTGTTGGATGATCTGGGGGCGTGGTGGGCGGTGTTTTCACAGGGTGCGGAGCCGTTGATGGATGCGGAAGATGTGGATTTTGTGGGGCAGGCGAAGGCGTTGCTGCCGGCAAAGCCCTGGACCGGCACGACATGGCATGACTGGACGGAAGTGGTGAAGGCGGCGACGGGGCGCAAGGGTAAGGGCTTGTACCGGCCTTTGCGGCGGGCGTTGACGGGGCGGGATGCGGGGCCGGAAATGGCAGATGTGATGCCGATGCTGCAGGTTGTGCGTTAGGGGCTGCTGAGGTCTGCGCTGATCGCCAGCCGCCGGGGGTTTCACACCCCCGGACCCCCGTGGGATAGTTGGGGGAAGATGAATGCGGGTCGTGAGTCCGCCAAGGAGAATTCATGGCCGGACCAGACACGCAGGCGAAATTTGTTGAGGGCAACCTGCTGCGGCATGTGACGGTGATGTCGTTGACGTCTTCCGTGGGCCTGATGGCGGTGTTCGCGGTTGATCTGATAAACATGATTTATATCAGCATGTTGGGGCATGCTGAATTGGCAGCGGCGATTGGCTATGCCGGGGCGATTCTGTTTTTCACCACGTCTTTTGGCATTGGGATGAGCATTGCGTCTTCGGCATTGGTCGCAAGGGCCCTTGGGGCGCGTGATCCGGTGATGGCGCGGTCCAAGGCGACGTCAGGGTTGGTGTTGGGGTTGGCCTTTGGGGCGGTGTTTGCGGCGATTGTCTGGGTGTTTCTGTCGCCCTTGGTGACGTTGCTGGGGGCGACCGGCGAGACGCATGATCTGGCGGTACACTACCTGCGGATCATTGTGCCGTCGCAACCCCTGCTGATGGTCGGGATGATTGGTGGGGCGATTTTGCGCGCCCATGGCGATGCACGCCGCGCGATGATGGCGACGATCTGGGGGGCGGTGGCGGCGGCGGCGTGCGATCCGGTACTGATCTTTGTGCTGCATCTGGACCTGACGGGGGCGGCAATCGCCTCGGTCATCAGCCGCGTGGTGATTGCGGCGGTGGCGTTACTGCCGATTTTCAAGCACCATGGGGGGCTTGAAAGACCATCTGTGGCGGCGGCGATGGCGGATCTTTCGCCGGTCTATGCCATTGCTTTTCCTGCGATTTTGACGCAACTGGCGACGCCTGTGGGACAGGCTTTCATGACCCGTGCGATTGCGGGCTATGGTGAGGCAGCGGTGGCGGGGATGGCGATTGTGGGGCGGCTGACACCGGTGGCCTTTGGGGTGATCTTTGCACTGTCAGGTGCGCTGGGGCCGATCATCGGGCAGAACCTGGGGGCTGGGCGGATGGACCGGGTGCGCGCGGCGTTTCGGGCGGGGATGGTGTTTACAGGGGCGGTGATTGCGGTGGTGGCGGCGTTGTTGTTTCTGCTGCGGGCACCCATTGCCGACCTGTTTCAGGCACAAGGACTGACGCGCGAGATTGTGTTCCTGTTTTGTGGGCCGCTGGCATTGTTGTGGTTTTTCAATGGGATGATCTTTGTCTCTAACGCTGTGTGCAACAATCTGGGGCGGCCGTTCTGGAGCACGGTGGTCAATTGGGGGCGGCATACGCTGGGGACGATTCCGCTGATGCTGTGGCTGGGGTCGATCTATGGTGCAGCGGGCGTTTTGATCGGGCAGTCCGTTGGTGGGGTGATCTTTGGTGTGCTGGCCTGGTGGTTGGCCACGCGAGCGATTGAGAACCCGGGTGTGGTGCGGCGGGCACCGGTGATTGTGGCCCCTGTCACGGATCAGACGGATGCGGTGCGGACGCCGTGAGGCGCTGCAACTGGCTGATATTGCGCTAAAAGCAACGTCTGCAGCACGTCGTCCCGACGTCTTCTTTACAGAGGTACGTTGATGCGCATGCCAGGGCTTTTGCGCTGCCGCTTTTGACGGGCAGAGCGTCGCTTTCCGATTGTGGCTTGCGCGTCCATTATCGGCTTGCTACCAATATGGGGCAGGATCGGGAGAATCCGGTTGACGTATCTTCCGGTGCCGAAGGAGCAACCGCCCCGGTAAACTCTCAGGCGCAAGGGACCGTTTCTGCAGACAGACGCTGGAGAGTGGTGCGCAAGTGCCCGCCGAAGGGATAATGATCTCAGGCGCCCGAAAGGGCAAGGACAGCGGGGGCATCGTGGGGCGGGGATTGGCCTGTCTGATCGGTGCCGGGGTTTTTCCGGCTGAAATGGGGGATGGTCTTGGGTGACCTTCAGACATTGGGCTTGCACGACCTGCATGTATCGCTTGGCGGGCGGATGGTGCCGTTTGCGGGGTATGAGATGCCCGTGCAATATCCTATCGGCGTCATGGCAGAGCATTTGCACACACGGACCCGCGCGGGGCTGTTTGATGTGAGCCATATGGGGCAGGTGATCTTGCGGCCATCGGGCAGCATGGAAGAGCTATGCCTGGCGTTTGAGGCGTTGCTGTGCGTGGATGTTTTGGGGGTAAAGGAAGGCCGTCAACGCTATGGGCTGTTCACCAATGAAACCGGGGGCATTCTGGATGATCTGATGTTTGCCCACCGTGGGGACCACCTGTTTGTGGTGGTGAATGCAGCATGCAAGGCGGCCGATGTGGCGCATATGACGGCGCATCTGGGGGCGCAGGTGGTGCCTGTGACGGACCGGGGGTTGCTGGCCTTGCAGGGGCCATTGGCGGAGGCGGCGCTGGCGCGTTTGGTGCCTGCGGTCACAGCGATGCGGTTTATGGATGTGGCGGTGGTCGATACAGTGTTTGGGGCGCTGTGGATTTCACGGTCGGGCTATACGGGCGAGGACGGGTTCGAGATTTCTGTGCCCAATCCGGGTGCGCGGGGGTTGGCGGAGGCGCTGCTGGCAATGCCGGAAGTGGCCCCGATTGGGTTAGGCGCGCGGGATAGTTTGCGGCTGGAGGCGGGGTTGTGCCTGTATGGGCATGACATTGATACGACGACGACGCCAGTGGAGGCGGGGTTGGACTGGGCGATCCAGAAGGCGCGGCGCACGGGTGGGGCGCGGGCCGGGGGCTTTCCGGGGGCGCAC
>JANNBG010000814.1:0-1543 GCA_031385205.1 Rhodobacterales bacterium | reverse complement strand
GCGCGAGCCTGCTGACGGGATTTGTGGTGTTGATCGGGGCAGCGGCAGCGGGGGTGCGCGCTCGGATGCAAGAGGCGGCGGTACTAAAGGTGCTGGGGGCCACGCGGACGCGGATACTGGGCAGTTTCGCGCTGCGGTCGGCGTTGCTGGGGGCGGCGGCGGGGGTGGTGGCGATAGGGGCTGGCGGCTTGGCGGGATGGGCGGTGATGCGCTTTGTGATGGAGGCGGATTATATGTTTGAACCTGTGTCGGCGATTGTAATTGTGGTGGGCGGGGTGCTGGCAACGCTGCTTGCGGGGCTGGGATTTTCGCTGCGACCCTTGATGGTACGCCCGGCGCAGGTGCTTCGGGCGGAAGAATAGGATTATCGTTTGTAAACAACGCGTCGCTGCGCAGCAATTTATTTTACGCTGCGCAGCAATTTATGGAAATGCTGCGGCAATGCTGCGCAGAAATGCAGCGATTGTGCTACGGAGCAAGGGGCTTTCGCCGAACTTTGTTTTGCGCTTTGGTGGGGGTGAAGTGGAGTGTCTGATGGAAATGCGACCGATCCTTGAACGGCTGATTGCGTTTGACACGGTAAGTGCCAAGTCGAACCTTGAATTGCTAGGCTATGTGCGCGGCCTTTTTGCGGAAGCGGGGATCGACTCGGTGCTGATCCCAGATACGACCGGGCAAAAGGCCAATCTTTATGCCGTGGTTGGGCCTGCGGGCGTGCCGGGGGTGATCTTGTCAGGGCATGTTGATGTGGTGCCGGTAGAAGGGCAGGTTTGGACAAAGCCTGCGTTCGCATTGACGGAAAGTGACGGGCGGTTTTATGGGCGCGGCGTGACCGATATGAAGGGGTTTGTGGCCTGCGCGATTGCGGCGGTGCTGCGGGCGCAGGCGATGAATCTGTCTGTGCCGGTGATCTTGGCGTTGAGCCATGATGAAGAGATTGGCTGCCAAGGGGTGGGGTCTATGCTGGACGTGATGGCGGGGTGGCGCGTGCAGCCGCGCATGTGTCTGGTGGGGGAGCCTACGTCGATGCAGGTGGCTGTCGGGCACAAGGGCAAGATCGCGCTTAGGGCAACCTGCACCGGGCGGGAATTGCATTCGGCGATGGCACCCTTGGGGTTGAACGCGCTGCATCTGGGCGCGGAATTTCTGGGCGCAGTGCAGGGGTTGCAGGCGGAGGTGGTGGCGGGCGGTTTGCGGGACGCGGATTATGACGTGCCTTACACGACGCTGCATGTGGGAAAAATGAACGGCGGGGTGCAGGTGAATATTGTGCCGAAGACCTGTGTGCTGGATTTCGAAATCCGGTCTTTGGCGGGGGAGGATACCGACCGGCTAATCGCACAGTTGCAGGCGGCGGCAGAAGCGATTGTAGCACCTCATCTGGCGGCGTTTCCAGAAGCAGCGATTGTGGTGGAACGGTTGTGGGATTATCCGGGGCTTGGCACGCCGCCGGGGGCGGATGTTGTCAGCTTTGCCAAGGGGTTGGTTGGCGGAAATCACACGATCAAGGTGCCTTATGGCACGGAAGGCGGAATTTTTGCGG
>JANNBG010000663.1:0-3402 GCA_031385205.1 Rhodobacterales bacterium | reverse complement strand
CATTGGAACTGGTCACATAGGGATACGTCCCAATGTCATTGCAGGGCAGGCGGCGACGGGCACGGGGATGGGGCCGGGGGCGATTGATTTCGTGCTGGGCATCGTGAAGGCCTATACGACGCGGGTGGGGGAAGGGCCGTTTCCTGCAGAGCTGTTCGATGCGGATGGCGACCGGCTGGGGGAACGCGGGCATGAATTTGGCACAGTGACGGGGCGCAAGCGGCGCTGCGGGTGGTTTGACGCGGTGCTGGTGCGGCAGACCTGCGTGACGTCCGGGGTCAAAGGGATTGCGCTGACGAAGCTGGATGTTCTGGACGGGTTTGCCAGGCTGAAAATCTGTGTGGGCTATGATCTGGACGGCGTGCGGCTGGATTATCTGCCGACGGCGGCGGACCAACAAGCGCGGTGCAAACCGGTGTATGAAGAGATGGAAGGCTGGTCGGAATCCACGGCTGGCGCGCGCAGTTGGGCGCAACTGCCGGGGGCGGCGGTGAAATATGTGCGGCGGATTGAGGAATTGATCCAGTGCCCGGTGGCGCTACTTTCCACATCGCCGGAACGTGAGGACACGATTCTGGTGACGGACCCGTTTGTGGGGTAGGGGGCAATATGGCGTTGAGTTACAAGGCACGCAAACGCTGGTCTTTGGTGATCCTGCTGGTGGGGCTGCCCATGTACATCGTGGTGGCGGTGAATGTGGTGGACCTGTTTGATCGCCCGCCATTCTGGGTGGAAATGTTGGTCTATCTGGGGTTGGGCCTGTTGTGGGCCATTCCGTTCAAGTTCGTGTTCAAGGGCATCGGGCAGGTGGACCCGGACGCGGGTTAAAGCAGCAGGTCAGCGGTGGTCAGCGTGGTGATGCCGGTCAGGTTCAGGGCGAAATCGGCCTGTTTGTCGCCATTCACGTCGCCCTGCAACTGGCCATTGGCAAAGCGCAATTCATCCTGCAGACCGCTGAACGTGGCGCCTGCGATGAAGTGATAGGCGATAGGGCGGGCAGTATCTTCAAAGAACAAGACTTGCCCGCGCAGGTCGATCTGGTCTTGCCCCGGTGCGAAGTCGGTGATCCGGTCGGTGCTGTTTTGGGCGGTGGAGCTGTCATCCAGATGGGCAAACACAAAGGTATCGCGCCCGGTGCCGCCTGAAAACGTGTCTGCCGCACGCTGGTCGCCGACAACCACGCCGTGGATCAGGGTGTCATCACCCGTGCCGCCAGAGATGCGGTCCTGGCCTGACCCGCCTGCGAGGGTGTCATTGCCGCCAAGGCCCGCGATGACATCATCACCGCCAAAGGTATGGATCGCATTTGCGCCGTTTGTGCCAATGATGCGCAGGCCTGCGGAGATCAGGGTGACATCCTCAAACCCCGCGATGGTCAGTGCGCTCGCGCCGTTCGCGATGGTCTGACGGGCCAGCCGCAAATCGATGCTGCCGCTGCTGGCATATGCGGTTTGCAAAAGGTCATGCCCGGCACCGCCAAAGAGGTGGTCATCGCCCCCGGTGGTGGCGATGGTATCGTTGCCGTCGCCGCCAAAGATGGTGTCGGCGCTGGTATTGCCAACCTCAAACAGGTTCACGCTGTCATTGCCCGCTCCGCCATAGCACAGATCATCATCAAGGCCGAGCGCGATATCGTCATCGCCTGTGCCACCATAAAGCAGTTTGTTGCCGGAAAACCCTGCGGCCAGAATACCATCTGCCCCGCTGCCGCCGTAAACCTGATCCTTCCCGTCGCCGGTGTCTAAGCGGTCATTCCCGCCCAGACCGCGCAGCGTATCGTCACCGCCACCGCCAGAGGCGCTGTTGGCAAGCGAATTGCCGGTAAAGCTGTCGGCGAAATCGGACAGATGAAACGATTCGATCCCGTTGAGTTGGGCTTGAAATCCGTCACCGGTAACGCTGTAGGTGCCGAATTGCTGGATCAGCGTGACGGCGCGGTCGAACTGGGCGGTATCATAGCCATCGCCGCCAAAGAGCGCGTCATTGCCCGTCCCCCCGGCCAGATAATCATCGCCATACCCGCCATAGAGGCTGTCATTGCCATCGCCGCCGAACAACCTGTCGCTGCTTTCACCGCCGTAAACCATGTCCTGTCCCAAACCACCCATGGCAGTATTGGGGCCAAAGCCGCCAAAAAAGCGGTCATCGCCCAGACCGCGCGTGCCATCGGGGATAAGGAAGTCATCGCTCATCTGGGTGCCGGTGATGTTATCAGAGGCGGATGTGTTAGAGACTATCGCCATGAAACAGCCCTCCGACTTCGGGGGTCAGGTTACACGCTGAACGTGTGTTGGCCAAACGGTTCTACAATGGAAGGGCAAGTTCAGGCGGGTATCAGGTGGGGTGCGGTGAAAATCCGGGCAGATCGTCCGCCGGTCCGGGATGTATGGCTGATGGTTGGTGACCAGAATCACAGGCGATGATAAAAGCGCATCAGGCGGCAGGGGGTGACCCTTCCGTCTGATGCTCCGGTCTGACTGGCAGCGTCAGTCCGTGATCTTTTGCGCTTCCTGCAGAAAGCGTGACTGTTCGGTCAGGGCGAACTGGCCGCGTTTGACCTTGATGATGCGCCCGTCGCGGAGCATGGCGCCAAAGCTGCGCAAACCGTCTTCACGGCTGACATCGGTGTCGCCGGTGGCCAGGCTGACCTGCCGCATCAGTTGCGGGCGGGAAAAGCTGGGGCGGCCTTCGACGGTGGCGGCATAGGCGGCGGCGGCCTCGAGCATTTCGGGCAGGCTTTGTGCGCCCAGACGTTCCGCAAATTCGGCAAAGCCACGGGCATCGGCAAAGATGTTGTCGTCGTCTTCGTCATCATCGTCGTCAAATTCGGCGACCAGTTGCGGGGCGAGGGCGGCGGAGGACACGCGGCGCGGGCGCACGGGGCTGATATGGGTGGGGGTGTTGATGACGGGGGCTGTGACAACGACCGGGCGGTCGATGCGCTGTTCTGACACCAGCACCAAGGGGGCGGGGCGTGCCGCGGGTGCGGCGGTCGCGCTTTCAGGGCGGCGGGGGCGCACGACGCGGGCAAGATCATTGCGGTAGGGTTCGGCGCGGGTTGCGTCGCCTTCGTCCTTCTTGACCCTGGAGCCAAAACGTTCGGCGACGGTGGCGGCGACAGCAGCCTTGAGATGCGAGATGGCAGACAGGCGGCGGCGGTTTTCGGGCACGGCCATTTCGGATTGGGTTTGCTGCATCAAGCGGGACACGGCGGCATCCTGAACGGCATCGGCCATCGCGGCATGGGCGGCGGTTTCGGTGGGTTCTGCCACAGGTTCAACGGCTATCGCGTTTGCGTCATCTTCGATCATCGCGAGTTGGCGGCGCAGTTCGGCGTCGTCTTCGTCTGCGACGAGCGCTGGGCTTTCAGATTCCAATGCCGCGAGTTCGCGTTCGAGTTCG
>JANNBG010000733.1:0-2899 GCA_031385205.1 Rhodobacterales bacterium | reverse complement strand
GCATAAAGGCTGACCCCCGCCAAAGCCCCAACCGCCGCCATCACCACGCGGTTCTGCATCACCTTGTCCATGCCCGTCCCCCTGTTTGGCCGCAGGCTAGCCGTCACGGCCACGCAGCACCAGTCAGGGAAACCTATAGCCCCACAGATGCAGGCCGATCCGACAAGAACCGCAGATATTGTGCAGCAAAATCCATCCCCACCAGATCATTGAACCCAGCCATCAACCGCGCCGTCATCGGCCCCGGAACCGGATAGCTTTGCGCATCAAGACTCGCCAACGGGCAGATGCACAGACTTGTCGAGGTGAAAAACGCCTCATCCGCAGTCAGGGCCAGCGCATCCGGCACCGTGCCTTCCACGCAGGTAATTTGCAGATCGGCGCACAGGTCCATTACCACCTGCCGGCTTATGCCTGCCAGAACAAAGTCCCGCGCAGGCGTGTAAACCACCCCGCCTGCCACGAAAAACACGTTGCACCCTGCCCCTTCCGCAATGTGCCCTGCCGCATCGCGCATCAGCGCCCATGCCCCCGGCCTGATCGCGGCCACCTCACGCCCCGCCAGCGACATGTTCAGATAAGTAGTCGTCTTGGCGCGTGGTGACAGCGCCTCCGGCGCAATCTTGGGCCGCGCCGCGATCAGCGCCGGGATGCCATCCCGGAAATACCGCGCACGGGCGCGCAGCGGCAGCGGCGTGCATTCGATAAACGCCGTCGGCCCGTCGCGCACCGGGGCCTCACCATCCAGATCATTCAACCCCATCGTCACGCGCTGGGTCACCCAGTAATCCTCGCCCTCGCGCAGCACCGCGCGGTTGCGTGCAACCAGCGCCTCGGTCAGAGCCAGCATGTCCGCCGCTGGCATCGGCGCGGGGATGCGGCAATAGGCAAGGCTGTCATACAGCCGTGTCACATGTTCTTTGGCGCGGAACAGCTGGCCGTGAAAGGTGCGGGCCGTGTCAAACACGCCGTCGCCGTAAACAAGGCCAAGGTCGCGCACCGAAACCATCGCCTGACTTTCCGGAACAAACGCACCGTTGATCCAGACCTGGCGTTCGTTTGACGTCGTCATGATCCAGCCCCCAATCGCCCCTGCTTGTTCTTAATATATGCCCTTTGCAGCCCGAAAATCACCTGTCCCGCCAATGCGATTTCCGCACGGAAATCGTCTTCGGAAACCGCACGGTTTCCGGTTTCACAGCAGACACCCACACTCAAAAATCCGTCGGTGCCCCACCCTCTTGCTTGCGCTTGGCCACAAACACCGCCAGCGCCTCGCGGTGGTCCCCGTTCATTTCCGGCGCTTCAAACTCCGCGATGATCTGCTTGTAAATCCGGTGTGCCCGTTCCGGTGTCCACACTGCACCGTCAATCTGCCACGCCTCGTAATTCCGCCAATCGCTCACAAACGGCGCATAGAACGCCGTGGCATAGCGGTCTTGGGTATGCTGCACACCAAAGTAATGCCCGCCCGCCCCCACCTCTTTGATCGCATCGAACGCCAGATCATCATCTGACGTCGCAAATGTGGCTTCCTCAAAGTAGCGCTGGATCATCTGCAACACTTCGCAATCCATCACGAACTTTTCCGGGCTCGCAATCAGCCCGCCTTCCAGCCAGCCTGCCGCATGATAGACCATGTTGGTGCCCGACTGCACCGCCGCCCACAGGCTGTTGCACGTCTCCCACATCGCCTGCCCGTCCGGAACATTGGCCGCACACACGCCCGACGACCGCAGCGGCAGCCCGTAAAACCGCACCAACTGCCCCGTCATCTGCGTCGCCCGCATATATTCTGGCGTGCCGAACGCAGGCGCACCCGATTTCATATCCACGTTGCTGGTGAATGTGCCAATCGCCACCGGGCATCCCGGATTGATGTATTGCAGCAAGGCCACCGCCGCCAACGCCTCGGCCAGCGATAATGCCACAGCCCCCGACATCGTCACCGGTGCCATCGCCCCCGCCAGCGTAAAGGGTGTCACCACCACCGGCTGGCCACGGCGTGCCAGCCGCATCGCCCCGTCCAGCATCGGGTAGTCATGCTTCAACGGGCTGACCGAGTTGATATTCGTGTACATCCGCGGGCTTGCATCAAACTCTGCCTGCGACAGACCCGCCGCCAGACGTGTCATCTCCATCACATCCTCAACCCGCTCCGCCCCCAGCGAATAGGCATGCACCACCTTGTCCGTCAGCGTCAGCTTTTCGTACAGGCAGTCCAGATGCCGCACGCCCGGGTGAATATCAATCGGTTCCACCGGATACCCACCCGCAATGTGGATGCAGTTGAAATACTGCGTCAGCTTCATGAATTCCTTGAATGTCTCAAAATCGCCTGACCGTTTGCCCCGCTCCAGATCCCACGCGTTCGGCGGGCTGGATACGTTCACAAACGCCATATGCTTGCCGCCAATCACTACCCTGTGGTCCGGATTGCGCGGTGTAATGGTAAAGCTGCTGGGCGCATGTGCCAGCATCTCCATCACGAAATCCTCGTCCATCCGCACATTCGTGCCCTCAACCTTGCAGCCCGCCGCCTTGAGGATCGTCACCGCATCCGGGTTCAGAAACTCGATCCCGATCTCGCGCAAAATCCGCATCGCCGCCTTGTGCACCCGCTGCACCCCATCCGCATCCAAGGGCTCCGTTGGCCTGTCCGGGTTGATCGGCTGCTTCCACGGCATCTGGTCGATGATCGCCGTCCCTGCCCGCGCCTTATTGCCCGCCCGGCCCCCGGCACGGATACGCTTGCGCGGTTCTTCGGTCATCACACTGCTCCCCTATCAGGCGCGTGGCCCGGTTAGGGCGATAATGACCTTTCGGCAAGAAAAGGGCACACCTCAAGGGCGACGCGGAAGGGTCGTTTTTGGATTTGCTTCAGGCTTGTGTCTCCAAC
>JANNBG010000689.1:0-3634 GCA_031385205.1 Rhodobacterales bacterium | reverse complement strand
TGGCTTGAACGCCGCCATATCCGACGCCTGCCCAAAGCCAATCACACCCGGCGTTTTCGCCGCTTCCGCCAGTGGTTCCGTCGAATCCGTGTGCTGCAAGATCACATCCACACCCTGTTCAATCAGTGCCTTGGCCGCATCCGCCTCTTTCGCAGGATCAAACCATGTATAAGCCCACACGACCGACAACTCCACCGCAGGGTTCACCTTTTTCGCATGCAGGAACGCCGCATTGATGCCCTGGATCACCTCGGGAATCGGGAATGATGCGATATAGCCGATCTTGTTCGACTTCGTCATCCGCCCCGCAATATGGCCAATCACCGCCCGGCCTTCATAGAACCGCGCGTTATAGGTGGCCACGTTATCGGCCTGCTTATAGCCCGTTGCATGTTCAAACTTCACATCCGGAGACTTGGCCGCCACCGCCAGTGTCGCATCCATATAGCCGAACGATGTTGTGAAAATCAGCTTGCAGCCCGACAGCGCCATTTGCGTCAGCACACGCTCTGCATCCGCACCCTCTGGCACAGATTCCTGGAACACCGTCTCCACCTTGTCGCCATAGGCCTCGACCACCGCCAGACGTGCCTGATCGTGCTGGAATGTCCAGCCGCCATCCCCAATCGGCCCCACATAAATAAAGCCCACCTTCAGCGGTCCGTCTTGCGCAAAGGCTGGTATCCCCGCAGCCAGTGTCAGCCCCATGGCCACGCCACCCTTCAGGATCGTTCTGCGTTGCATGTCGTATTCTCCCCGATATTGGCCCCTAACGAGAGGCATGAAATGTCTGGCCAAGTGCCGCAGGCGCGGCAAGTGCAGCCCGCCCACGCCCCCGCGACATGATGACAAGCACCGCGATGGTTATCAGATACGGCGAAGCCGACAAGTATTCCACGGGGATAGGCACCCCCGCCGCCTGCAAATTCAGCTGCAACACCGTGATCCCGCCAAAAAGATAAGCTCCGATCAGGACGCGCCACGGCTTCCAACTGGCAAACACCACAATGGCCAGCGCAATCCACCCCGCCCCTGCCGTGATCCCGTCCGTCCACTGCGGCACCCGCACAAGGCTGATATAGGCCCCGCCCATCCCCGCCATCGCTCCGCCGAACATGATCGCCAGCACCCGGATGCGCACCACCTTGTACCCCAACGCATGCGCCGCATCCGCACTTTCCCCCACCGCCCGCAGGATCAAGCCTGCGCGCGTGTACCTCAACACCGCCCAGACCGCCGCGATAATCGCGATGGATGCATAAACCACCCAGTCATGGTCAAACAGCACCACCCCCAGCCCCGGAATATCCCGCAGCACCCCAAACGGCACCACCCCGGTTGCAGGCGGCTTGATCCCCACATAGCCCTGCCCCAACAGGGAACTCAGGCCCAACCCGAACAAAGTCAACGCCAGCCCACACGCCACCTGATTGGCCAACAAACCTTGAGTCAACACCGCAAAGATCAGGCTCAACACCACTGCCCCCGCCGCACCGCCCACAAACCCCGCCAACGCACTCCCCGTCTCCACCGCCGCGATAAACCCGCACACCGCCCCGATGATCATCATCCCCTCAACACCAAGGTTCAAAACCCCCGCCTTCTCCACCACCAACTCGCCAATCGCCGCCAGCATGATCGGCACAGCGGCGACCATGAGGGATGCCACCAACACAAACGGATCAATGCCGCCCATCACACCACCACCCGCCCAAAGCGCACCCGGAAATTCGTCAACACATCCACCGCAAGCAGGAAAAACAACAGCATCCCCTGAAACGCCTGTATCGCCGATGACGGCAGCCCCAGGTTCGTCGATGCGTTCTCCCCCCCGATATAGGTCAGCGCCATCAACAACCCGGCCAGCAATATCCCCACCGGGTTCAGCCGCCCCAGAAACGCCACGATAATCGCTGTGAACCCGTAGCCCACATTGAAATCAATCGTGATCTGCCCTGACGGCCCCGATACCTCGAACACCCCCGCCAGCCCCGCCAAGGCCCCCGATAACCCCATGCACAAAACGATCAGCCGCGCCGGGTTCACCCCCGCAAACCGCGCCGCCTTTGGGGCCTGCCCCGCCAGCTTGATCTGAAACCCCAGCATATGCCGCTGCAACAACACATAGGCCCCAATCACCGCCACAAACGCCGCCACCACCCCCCAATGCATGCCCGTGCCCGCAATCAGCTCCGGGTTCGCCCCCGCGCTGTAGTCCTTGAAATTCCGGCTGCCCGGAAACCCGCCCCCTTCCGGATTGCGCAACAATCCCAACGCCATGGAGGCCAGAATATTCTGCGCCACATAAACCAGCAGCAAGGACACCAGGATTTCATTCGTATTAAACCGCGTCCGCAAAATGGCCGGAATCATCGCCCAGGCCCATCCACCACCCGCCCCCGCCAGAACCATCACCGGAAACACAAACCACGCATCCAACGGGTAAAATGCAAGGCCCACCCCGGCCCCGCAAATCGCCCCCATGATGTATTGCCCTTCCGCCCCGATGTTCCAGATCCCCGCCCGAAACCCCAGTGACAGCCCAATCGCAATCAGGATCAACGGCCCCGCTTTCACCAGCAACTGCGCCCGGAAATACCAGCCAAATTCCCCGAACAGCGGATCCCAAAAGATGGTGCGTATCGCCTCACCTGGGTTCTTGCCCAAAACCGCAAACATCACCCCGCCTGCAATCATCGTCAAAACCACCGCCAACACAGGCGTCGCCCCCACCCAGACCCGCGACGGCGATGGCCGCTTTTCCAGCCTCAGCATGTCTGACCCCAAATTCCTTCGAAGGAATTTGCAATTTTCTTCGAAGAAAATTGGCCCCTACGCCGCATGGGCACCCCCCATCAACAACCCGATCGCCTCTACCGTCAGCCCCTCCACGGCCCGCGGCGCGCTCAAACGCCCCCCGTTCAGCGCCGCAAAACGCCCTGCAATCTCCAGCAACTCGTCCAGATCCTGCGAAATCACCACCACCGCCGCCCCGCCCGCCGCACAGTCCAAAATCGCCTGCCTTATCGCCGCTGCCGCCGCCGCATCGACCCCCCATGTCGGCTGGTTCACCACAATCACCGACGGGTTCTGCGACAACTCCCGCCCGATCACGAACTTCTGCAAATTCCCCCCCGACAGCGCCCGCGCCGCCACCTGCACCCCCGGCGTGCGCACATCGAAATCCTTAACCACCTTCTCCGCAAACGCCCGCGCGCGCGCCCAGTCAACAAACCCCCGCCGCGACAAGCCCTGCCGCACATCGCCCGACAGCAGCGCGTTTTCCACCAATGTCATATCCGGTGCCGCCGCATGCCCCAACCGCTCCTCCGGGGCCGCCACCAGCCCCAAACGCCGCCGCGCATTCGGCCCCATCTGCCCCACTGAAACCCCAGCCATCTGCACCGCCCCTGCGGGCGCAAGTAATTCGCCGGACAACGCCAAAAGCAACTCATCCTGCCCATTCCCCGCCACCCCGGCAATGCCCAGCACCTCACCCTTGCGCACCGCGAACGAAACATCCTTCAACGCTGTCCCAAACGGGATCGGCGATGCCAGCGACAACCCCGCCACCTGTAACGCCACCTCCCCCGGCGCATGCTCCCGCCGCCACGTCAGCACCGAGCCGATGTCT
>JANNBG010000682.1:0-7639 GCA_031385205.1 Rhodobacterales bacterium | reverse complement strand
CTGAATCGTCGGCCCCACACCCGGGATCGCCCCGAACAGCCCCGTAATCACCGTCGCCCCCCAGAATGACATCTGGCCCCAGGGCAGCACATAGCCCATGAACGCCGTCGCCATCATCGCCAGGTAGATCAGCATCCCGATGATCCACGTCACCTCACGCGGGGCTTTGTACGATCCGTAATACAGCCCACGGAAGATGTGCAGATAGACCGCGATGAAGAACAATGAGGCCCCGTTCGCATGCAGATACCGCAGCATATAGCCGCCCCGCACATCGCGCATGATGTGCTCCACCGATGCAAACGCCATGTTCACCTGCGGTGTGTAATGCATCGCCAGCACGATGCCTGTCACAATCTGCATGACCAGACAAAACGTCAGCACAATGCCCCAGATCCACATCCAGTTCAGGTTGCGCGGCGTCGGAAACGTCAGCACATCCGACAGCAGCCCGACAATCGGCAGGCGCCGATGCAGCCAACGCCCGCTATCACTCTTGGGCTCGTAGGTGTCGTGTGGGATTCCAGCCATGTCAGGTCTCCTTAGCCGAGCTTCAGGGTTGTTGCGTCTTCGAAGGCCGCCATTGGCACCGGCAGGTTGCGCGGTGCCGGCCCTTTGCGGATACGGCCCGCCATATCATAGTGTGACCCGTGGCAAGGGCAGAACCAGCCGCCGAAATCGCCGCTGTCGCCCAGTGGCACACAGCCCAGATGCGTGCAGACCCCCACCATCACCAGCCATTCGCCCGCCTCATCCAGCGTGCGGTTCTGGTCTGATGCATCGGCACTTGCATCCTTGTTCGCATTCTCCGCCAACGGGTCGCGCAGGTCTGCCATCGGCACCGCCCGCCCCGCCTCAATCTCGTCCGGCATCCGACGGCGAATGAACACCGGCTTGCCCAGCCATTTTACTGTCAGCTGCGTGCCCGGCTCTACCGCGCTCACATCCACAAAGATCGACGCCATCGCCGACACATCTGCCGATGGGTTCATCTGGTTAATCAGCGGCCACACCGCTGCACCTGCCGTCACAGCACCGGCCCCGGCCGTTGCGTAATACAAGAAATCTCTGCGGGTGCCTGCGGGTTCGTCTGCGTGGGCCACGAGCGTCTCCATCCTTTGGCCTGCAATGCAGACCCATGTGCTTGACGGTCACGATCCTGTCGCAACCTTACCGGGCGGCTTTTAGCCAAGCCCCGCGCGCACGTCCAGCGGACAATAGGGCGCACGCCGCCCGGAAACCCCGCAAAACACACACAAGTCGAACCGGTATCTTCATGGTTGTGGCGCAACGGGCGCGCAACGCAAGTCCCATGCGACACAAGGTAGCGTTTTTTCACCCCACCGGGCGCGTCGCAACCATGGCCGCGCGCTGTCCAAAAGCCGCCTCCCAGGCCACCAGACCGGGCCGTCCCGCCCGCCAGTCCAGATGCCCCAGCCGGAAATCCACATAGCCCAGTGCCGCCCCCACCGCCATCGTGCCCATATCCGGGCAGCCTGTGCGCGTGGCCGTCAGATGCCCCACCCAATCCGCCTCCAACGCGTCCAGTGCCCGCATGATTTTCGCCGCCTGCGCCTCGACCCATGGCGCAAAACGCACCTCCTCCGGTCGCAGGCGCCTCTCGTAAACCATCAACAGTGTTGCATCCAGAACACCATCCGCCAGCGCCTCCAGCGTCAGTGTCCGCCAGATGCCCGGCCCTTTCGGATAAGCCCCTGTCCCCGCCAGATCATCCAGATACCGGCAAATCACCCGGCTGTCGAAAATCACCCCATCCGCCGTTTCCAGCACCGGCACCTTGCCCAAAGGATTGTGATCTACCGGCAAAGTGCCCGGGTCCAGCGGCGTACCCGCCGCACTGACGCGTTCGACCCGGTCCAACAGGCCCGCCTCATGGATCAGAATCATGACTTTGCGTACATAGGGTGAGGTGGGCGAGTGATACAGGCGCATGCTGGGGCCTTTCTGGCTCATGTCCTCGCAGAATAGCCCCAACTTGCATCCAAGGGAAATTGTTCAGACAAACAAACCCCAACCTGCGTCGTCATGCACCGCAAGTGTCTGATGGTCGCCCGTATTTGCCACGGGCGCGTTGTGATGTGACGAGGCTGAATGGTCCTTGCTGCCATGAAACACAAACGTATCAGGTGCCGCTTTTTGCGCGGCATGCGCGCTTGTCCGGCCAAAGTCCTCGGTCACCACCACAGACCGGAACGTCTGCCCGCCCGACGTGAACTGGCCCAATTCGATGCCCAACCCCACGTCTTTATATGTCGCACTTAACAGATTCGCCCGATGCTCCGGACTGTTCATCAGCATGCGGTGCAAGGATCGCACCTCATCCCACAACCCCGCAGCCCCGCCCGCACTTTGCAACGCGATGTTTTCACCCGTGGCCCAACTGCCTGACAAGTCATACCCCGCCGCCTGCATCCGCGCTGTATGTGTCGACCCGCCCGCACCCGTGTGCGAAAAGACATCCGCATTCAGCATCCATTGGCTGTGCCGCTCGCTTGCCGTGTTCAGATCACCGTTGAATTTCAACGGCGTCAGCCCCGCCGTATGCCGATCCGCATTGATAAGCCGCAACAGATAGCTTTCGTATTTGTTTGGTGTGGACATCACCTGTCCCTCCTGCATTAACCGCCTGCAGGCTATGGACGCACCTACCCTTCGCACAACCGCCCTCGGCCTTCGCGGCCCAAATGCAGCGGCGCGCCGCCCCTCATCTGCCCGAAAACCAGAGGTTTCCCGCCGACTCGCGCATCCCAGACATGACAAAGCCGCCGAAGGTTTCCCCACAGCGGCCCATCATCTTGCTGTCAAACGCCTCAACCCTGACGGGCTTTATAGCGCTTTTGCGTCTTGTTGATCACATAGACGCGGCCTTTGCGGCGCACGACCTGGCAATCGCGATGACGCGTCTTCAGCGAGCGGAGCGAATTCGCAACCTTCATCGGTCTCTCCCATCTTCGCGGCGCGTCTGCGCCGAATGAAAACAACGTGCCTACCTTGCGGCAAGCGGTGACTGGTGGGGAGTACCAGGATCGAACTGGTGGCCACTACGATGTCAACGTAGTGCTCTACCGCTGAGCTAACCCCCCGAACACTGACAGACCCCGCCCAAAGAAAAAGGACGCGGGCGGAACCGCGTCGGATATCCGTGCTATAAATAGAGTCGGTGATGGGTTCAAGAGCTTTTGGCAAACGGGAAATTCCCGCTATAGTCAGATGACAGGGAGCCTTCATGCCGCACGCCGCATATACCATCGATAACCCCCGGCACCGTGACACGCCGGTGATCTTTTCATCGCCGCATTCGGGCCGTGACTATACGCCCGCGTTTCTGGAAACCACCCTGCTCGACGCCCGCATGATCCGGTCATCCGAGGATGCCTATGTCGACCAATTGTTCGAGGCCGCCCCCGCCTGCGGCGCACCCCTGATTTCCGCCCGCGTGCCCCGCGCCTTCATTGATCTGAACCGCGCCGCAGATGAGCTGGACCCCGCCCTGATCGAAGGTATCGCCCGTTCGCCCCATAATCCGCGCGTGTCGTCCGGCCTTGGTGTCATCCCCCGCGTCGTGGCCAATGGCAGGCCCATCTACCGCGGCAAGATGCCCTTGGCAGCAGCCGAGGCGCGCATTGCGCAATACTGGCATCCCTACCACACCGCCCTGCGCCGCCTGATGGATGAAAGCCTGACGCGCTTTGGCGAGGCGATTCTGATCGACTGCCACTCCATGCCACACGAGGCGATCGAGGCCCATGCCCGCCCCGGCAACCCGCGCCCCGATGTGGTGCTGGGTGACCGTTTTGGTGCCGCCGCAGGCCGCGATGTGATGGAACGCATCGAGGCGGCCTTTGCCAGCGCGGGCCTGCGCGTCGCGCGCAATGCGCCCTTTGCCGGGGCCTATATCACCCAGGCCTACGGTCGCCCCTCACGCCGCCAACACGTCGTGCAGGTCGAGGTGGACCGTGCGCTTTACCTGAACGAGGCAAAGGTCGAACTGCGCCCCGACTTTGCCGCCTTTCACAAGATTATCACCGGCGTCGTCGCCGAGATTGCGGGCATCGGGCGGCAAAGCGTGCCATTGGCCGCCGAATAGTCGGGTTTTCGCCGACGTCATCCTCGTTTTGGCGGAAATCTGACCGCGCCGGCAAACATGCTGTAACCGGGCTGGACCCATGGCCACAGGTATGGAAGCGTGATGATTGCACTGTTCTTTATGTTCCTGCTTCACCTGACACCAAAGGACCAATTGACCATTTTTCATGTGTCCATGCAGGGCAGCGATGATGCCGACGGCCTGACCGAAGCCACCGCCTTTCGCACGCTGGAACAGGCGCAAACCGCCATGCGCGCCACGGGTGGCAATGATGAAACCCGCGTACATGTAGGCACCTATCACCTGACAACACCCCTTTATCTGCGGGTTGAAGATAACGGCAGCAAATTCGTCGCCGCCGCAGGCGAGGATGTTACCTTGTCTGGCGGGCGTGCCATGCGCGGCTGGGTGCAGGGCGCAGATGGCATCTGGACGGCACGGATCAATGTGGCGGACGTTCACCAGATGACGCTGAATGGGGTCAACCAGACCGAGGCCCGCTTTCCCAACGCCGTGCCCGGCAACCCCATCCAAGGCGGCTGGCTGTTTGCCGAAGACCTGCCCGACGGCGTCGATAAACAGCGCCACATGGCCTTTGACCCCGATGATGTCAGCGCTGCCCAGTTGAAACCGGGGGCCGAGGTGCATGTCTTTGCAGGTGTCAGTTGGGCCAATAGCACCCTGACCGTGCAAAGCGTGGACCGCGTGCATAACATCGTCACCTTCACCTCTGCTGCTGATTATGACCTGACCGCCGCCAGCCGCTATTTCGTCCAAGGCGAAAAGTTCTTGCTGGATAAACCCGGCGAATGGTTTTTCGACACGGCGACGCGCACCATGCATTTCAAAGCCCCACCCGGTTTTGACGGCACGGGTGCCATCGCCGCCGGTGATGATTCTGTTTTCGACGTCCAAGGCGCGTCGAATATCACCATTTCCGGTTTTACCATCAGTGATGCCGCCACCGACGCCACCTCCTCCAACATCTATTCCGCAGGCGTCACACTGCGCGATAGCCAGAACATCATCATCACAGACAATACCTTCATCAATCTGGCGAAAGGCGTGCGCGCCGCCGAAGACAGCCATGATGTGACCGTCCGCAACAATGATTTCCAGCACATCTGGGGTGCCGCCATTGAACTGGCCCAAGGCACCAGTGACAACAGTGTCGTCGGCAATGCCATCCGCTGGGTGGGGGAGGTCTATGTCGCCGAATCGGCCATCCAGTTGAACGAAACGGCGGGCAATCTGATCCGTGGCAACCTGATCCGCGATGTGCCGCGCATGGGCATTGGCGAATTGCACTATGACCCGGCCATCGCGTCTGGCGGCAATATCATCGAGCTGAACACCATCATCCACGCCATGCAGCAGACGTCCGATGGTGGGGCCATCTACATCTATTCCTCCACCGATAACGCCACCCGTGGCGATACCATCCGCTTTAACCGCATCATTGATGCAGGCGGGCTGGAGACGGAACCCGGCGGTTTTCGCCCCGGCCGTGAATACAGCAACGGCATCTATCTGGATGATTTCACCTCTGGCGTCACGGTGACGGGCAACTTTGTGCAAGGGGCCGTGCGCGGTGGCATCTATCTGCATGGCGGGTCCGACAATACCGTGTGGAACAATATCACGCTGGATAACGCAGATATCGGCATCCAGCTTTATGCCATCGGTGGCCGCCCGATGCTGCGCAACGATCTGTATGGCAACATCGTCGGCATGACGGGCGCGGGCGGGCAAGTGGTCGAACTGGAGCCCGCATTCGTGGCACCTTGGTCCATGCACGACAATTGGTTCCTGCGGCCTGCCACGCAGTTTACCTACCAGACCTTCGCCCAATGGCAGGCCTTGGGGTATGAGGCGGGCAGTGACGTGATCGCCCCCGGCATTTTCCGCAATCCGCTGACCGGTGACTTCCAGCTGGCCACAGGATCTTTGCCTTTGCTGCAAGGCTTCACTGATCTGCCATGGGCGCAAATGCAGGCCTTTCGCGGGGGTGTCATCCGCGCGGGCACGGAATCGGGTGATCGTCTGACGGGCAGCACAGGCGCTGACCTGATGATCGGCCTTGGCGGGCGCGATTGGTTTGATGGCGGCGCAGGGGCCGACGACTTTGAAGGCGGCGCTGGCATTGACACCATCAGCTATGCCGCGTCCCCCACGGGCGTGCGCGCACGGCTGTCCGGTCTGGGCTGGCAAGGCGACCGTGCAATTGGCATTGAAAACCTGATCGGCTCCGCCTTTAACGATGTGCTGTTCGGCAATGCCGCGGCAAACCGGCTTTATGGCGGGCATGGCAATGATCGGCTGATCGGGGGTGCGGGCGCCGATGTGTTCGTCTTTGGTCCCCGCACGGGATCAGACCGCGTTGTCGATTTCCAACACGGCATCGACCGCATTGATTTGCGCAGCATGGACGGGCTGGCATGGCGTGACACCGCCGCCTTCACGGGCAACGCAGCCGAGGTGCGCCTGACCCAACGCCTTGACGGGCGGCATCTGCTGATCGACCTGAACGCCGATGCACTGGCCGATGTGGATATCACCCTGCTGGGTACGGGCACCTTCACCCGCGTTGATCTGGTGCTCTGACAGCCCCTAGCGCAACGCCCGCCCCTTGATGATCGCGTCCTTGCCGAACCGCGCCCTTATCGCATCCGTCGCCCGTTCTGCCGCCGCCCGTTTTGCCGCGTCCGGGTCCAGCAAATCGGCCATCCGGTCCGCCACGCCTTCCGTCACCAGATCACTGATCCCCACCCCGATCAGCCGAAAAGGCCCCTGCGCACCTGCATGGTCAAACAACTCCCGCGCTGCCCGGTAAATCCGGTCCGCCACCTGCGTCGCATCCGGCAAGGCGTGCCGCCGTGTTACCAGCTGAAAATCCTTCCGTTTCAATTTCAACGTCACTGTGCGCCCCGCCAGCCCCTTGGCCTTGGCCCGGTCCGCCACCTGTTCCGCCAAGCGCCACATATGCCCGTCCAGCAGATCTGCATCCGATGTATCCTCGTTGAACGTCGTCTCCTTCGAGATCGATTTCAACTTTTCATCCCGCATCACAGGCCGTGTGTCCTGCCCCCGCGCCAGATGCCAAAGCCTGTCACCCATGGACCCGAACCTTGCCACCAGATCCGTCTTCTCCCAGCGCAACAGATCGTTGATTGTCCGTATCCCCGCCTGCTCCAGCGCCGCCTGTAGCGCCGTGCCCACGCCCCAGATGATCCGCACTGGTTTTGGCCGCAGGAAACTCTCCGTCTCCACCCGCCCGATCACCGAAAATCCCCGCGGTTTGTCCAGATCAGACGCGATTTTCGCCAGATACTTGTTGTGCGACAGGCCCACTGACCCCGTCAGCCCCAGCTCCACCTCCATCCGCCGCACCAACCCCGCCATCAGCACCGCAGGCGCCGCCCCATGCAGACGCATGGTCCCTGTCAAATCCATGAACGCCTCATCCAAAGACAATGGCTCGATCAGCGGCGTCAGGCTTTCCATCATCGCCCTGATCGCCCGGCTCGCCTC
>JANNBG010000678.1:0-7944 GCA_031385205.1 Rhodobacterales bacterium | reverse complement strand
GAGAAGTTTGGTGAAGAAGCGGTTGAGGCGATTATCGCAGCGGTGAAGGGTGATCGTGCGGCGCTGACGGCCGAGGCGGCGGATGTGCTGTATCACTTGCTGGTGATGTGTGCGGCGCGGGATGTGACGCTGGCGGATGTGCTGGCCGAACTGGCGCGGCGTGAAGGCACATCGGGCGTGGCGGAAAAGGCGGGGCGGTAGGCGGCCCATTCCGGCGGTATGGGATTCCACACCACCGACTCAAGGCATTTCATGCTACCCTTACGTCACTTTCCACTTTGACCATTCAACCAAGAGGGTTTCCAAATGAAGAACGCAGATTATGCGGCCTCGAAAGCCGTGCGCGTGTCGATCCCCGCCTCTGTCGCAGGCGAGATTGGCAGTTTGAAAAAGGCCATGGGCACGATTCTGGACAAGCTGGGCTGTGCCGCCTGCTGTTCCGGTTTCGACATTTTCCTGCAGCGCCAGCGTGACGGCATTGTCCGCGGCGGCATGCGCGACCGCGCCGATGTTGCCAACTTCGCATCCCACAGGTCCGGTCCGGGCACGTTGCGCGTTGGGGTCAGCCCGGGGTCTGTCGCCACCATCAAGGATGTCTACGCGGCCATTGACCGGATCGCGGATCTGTCAGGCCATACGGCCTGTGCCACGGGCTGCGACATTTTCCTGCAGATGGAAGAGATGTATGTGATCAACCCGGCGATGGACATCGAACAGGTCACCTTGCGTGTTGGACGCTGACGGGCGGGCCACCCACAGCAGCGGGGCCGCATTTGCGGCCCCAAAGCTGGGCATTGGCATGATCTTTTCAACCGCATTGCGGCCCTTCCTGGAACGCCGCCCTTTGGCCTTGGATGTGCTGGAGATTGAACCGCAAACCCTGTGGCTGGCCGATGATGCATTCGCGGGGCCATTCTTTGAATTCACCCCCGGCATTGATCTGTTTGCCAGCCTGCCGGGGCACAAACTGGTGCATTCCGTGGGCATGCCGCTGGGTGGCACCCGTGCGCCCGACCCCGGCCAATGCGCATTGATCCGCGCGACGGCGGACCGTTTGGGCTCGCCTTGGGTAAGTGAACATCTGTCGGTTGCAGGCACGCCGCACCGCGCGGCAGGGTTTCTGTTGCCGCCGTTGCAGACCGATGCGGGCGTGGCCAATGCGGCGCGCAACATCCGGGCGTTCAAGGCGGCGGTCGGGCGGCCTGTGGCGATGGAAACGGGCGTGGCCTATCTGAAACGCAAGGCGTTTGAGATGGAAGACGGGGATTTCCTGACCGAGGTGGTGACTGCGGCGGATTGCGGTATCCTTTTGGATTTGCACAACCTTTACTGCAATGCGCGCAATGGGCGCATCAATCTGGACCGTTACCTGTCGCAAATCCCGCTGGACCGCGTGTGGGAGGTGCATCTGGCAGGCGGGGATGAGCAGGAGGGCACATGGCTGGACAGCCATTCGGGGCCGATGCCGGATGATCTGGCGGCGATGGCGCGCGAGGTGCTGGCGAGCCTGCCCAATCTGGGCGCGCTGAACTTTGAAATCTATCCGACGTTTCTGGACCGAACCGATGCAGGCACATTGGATGGCATCGTCGATGGGTTGCGCGATTTGTGGCAGGGTGTGGGCACGTCCCGCAGCGATGCGCGGCCCATGGCGGCGGCCAAACCCGTGGCGGATGCGCCGACCCCGGCAATGTGGGAGGCGGCACTGACCGAAGCGATTTGGCGCAATGAAGGTGAGTTGCACCCCTATGCCGAGGATGCGAAACATGTGGCGCTGTATACATGGCTGGCACGCAGTTTCCGCGGGTCCATGCTGGCGCGGGTGCTGCCACGGGCCGTGCGCTATCTGATCTTGCGGGATGGGACGGGGGTGGAGGGGCTGTTGGCGGAATATTTCAGCGCGCAACCGCCGTTGCTGTATTCCCCGCTGGAGGGGCAGGCCTTTGCCGCATGGCTGGCAGCGCGGGACGGTGATGTCTTGCTGCGGGCGTTTCTGGATTATGACACGGCGTTCCTGCGCATCGTGCGCACCAACACCGCGCAGCTTGTGCATTTTCCGGGTGACCCGACGGCGATGTTCGAGGCACTGTCAGCCATGCGCCTGCCGGTGATGCCAGAGGGGCCCGCGTGGGAGATGGAGATTGTGCCGGATGGGTTTACCGTAGCGGATTTCAGTGGGTCGGGCGGGGTGTCATAGTTACAGATGCAATCGCGGGATTTCGATGGCGGGGCAGCGGTTCTGCACCACGTTCAACCCGCGCCCGACGGCCAAAGCGGCGGCTGCGGCGTTTTGCACGCCCAGTTGCATCCAGATGGTTTTCAGGCCCGGCAGCGCACGCAACGCCTGTTCTACCACAGGCAGGACTTCTTCTGATCGTCGAAAAATATCCACCATATCAACCTGTTCCGTGATGTCTGACAGACTGGCGCGCACTGTGGCGCCCAAGGCCTGCACGCCAACTTGCCCCGGATTGACCGGGATCACGGTATAGCCCCGGTTGTGCAGAAACGCGGCCACGCCGTGGCTGGGCCGGTCAGGCTTTGGTGACCAGCCGACAAGGGCGATCACCTTGGTGTCCTGCAGAATGTCGCGGATCATGGCGTCGGTGTTGGTTGGCATGGCGTCCCCCATTTGGGCCAAGAATGCGCGCAACGGTGACACCCTGCAATGAAAAAGGCACCCAAAGCCGTTGGGCCAAGGGTGCCAGTCGCGGAACGAGGGACAGTGAAGTAACAAAGAGCCGGGCGTTCCGGGCCCATTGGCTCTGTTATAGATATGGGTGCGGATGGCCCTATTTCAAAGGGCGCGTCGCATCATTGTGAACGCGTGGCCGCCGCATACAGCGCCACCGCTGCCGCGTTGGAGACATTCAACGACCCGAACCCACCCGGATAGGGAATGCGCGCCAGCACATCGCAGGTATCCCTTGTGCGGTCACGCAACCCTGGCCCTTCGGCCCCCATGACAAGGCCAATGGCCCGGCTGCCAGCACCCGCCACAGCCTCGGCCAATGTGACTGTGCCGTCACCATCCAGGCCGATCAACAGGTAGCCCATGGCTTTCAGCTCATCCATCGCGTCGGCCAGATTGGTGACGCGCAGATAGGGCTGGCGTTCCAAGGCACCGCTGGCCGTTTTCGCCAATGCGCCCGTTTCGGGGGCCGAATGGTGGCGCGGGGCGATGACGGCCCTTGCACCGAATACCTCGGCTGACCGCAGCACGGCGCCTGCGTTATGCGGGTCGGTCACACGGTCCAACAGCACGACCAAGGCCGCCCCTTTGCCGCCGATGCAGACATCCGCCAGACTGCCCCAGTGCAGGGCTTTGACCTCCAGCGCCGCCCCCTGATGCACGGATCCTTCGTCAATCGGCACGTCGAATTTGCGCGGGTCGGTGACTTCGGGTTCCATGCCAGACGCCGCAACGGCCTCTTCCAGCTTGTCCAGCGCGTTCTTGGTGACCACCAGCCGCAATTTCTCACGCTCAGGGTTCATCAACGCGTCACGCACGGCGTGCAGGCCGAACAGCCACAGGGTTTCACGCGCCTCGGCCTTGCGCCCGCGTTCCTTGTCCACCACCCATGTCGGCTTTTTGTTGGTCATCGCAGCCCTCGCAATCTGGCCGCGACCATGCGCATTTCAGAGGCCAGCGTGCAAGCCAAAACCCTGATATGCGGCTTGACGCCCCCCACCCCCTTGTCTAAGACGCGGATCAGAGTGGGCGACGCGCTGCAAGGTGCGGCAGGAGACTGTAACTCTCCCGGGGCGACCCGTGCCTGGTTCGATTCCAGGGTCGCCCACCATTTCACTTCATAAGAACAGAAAGTCGCTGGCCGTGATCGTGGCACCGTCTTGCACTGTGGCCAGCAGGACGGCCTTGCCGTTGCCAGACCCGTCGGCGTCATACAGGATACGCCCGTCATCGGTATCATAGATGATCCTGACACCGGAACGCGTGGCCAGTCCTGCGGTGTTCGCCTGAAATTCTGCGGCACTCAAGGCACCTGTGGCATGGTCACCAAAGGCTGTCGCCAACAGCCGGATCACGTCGTTGTTGCCCGCAGTAGCGCCAAAGTCGGTGATCGTGTCACCTCCGCTGGCAATGCTGCGATAAACAAAGGCGTCATTGCCCGCGCCGCCCGTCAGCGTGTCGGCCCCCTGCCCGCCACACAGCATGTCATTGCCCGCAAGCCCGCGCAGCACATCGGCACCTTGCGCGCCCGCCAGACTGTTCGCCAGTGCTGTGCCTGTCAGGACATCGGCAAAGGCACTGCCGCGCAGGGATTCGATGCCTGTCAGCACATCACCCGCCGCATACCCGCCGCGTGCCACGCCGGTTGCAAGATTGACCACCACACCAGCCGCACTATCGCGGTAATCTGCGGTATCGCGCCCCGCACCACCTGCCAGACGGTCAGCCCCTGCCCCACCATTCAGCGTATCTGACCCTTCACCCCCGGCAATGGAGTCGCGCCCCAACCCGGACCACAGCCTGTCATTGCCCGCCCGGCCAGCCAACGTGTCATTGCCCGCAAGGCCGTACAGTCGGTCATCCAGACCCGCACCATTCATCTGTTCGCCGCGCGCCGTGCCCGCGCGGTAGATGCCATTGTCAAAGGTGCTGTCAGGGCGGTTGTCGCCACCCCACCACGGCGCATCGCCATTGGCATCGACAAAGGCACCCGTGCGCGGGTCGGGGATGAAATCGGGGCCTTTCCAATGGGCAAAGTCGCCGTAAGCCCCCGCCTTGCCACTGCCATCTGCAAACCACGCAAACGGGCCGGTGCCCACGGTTTTCCATGCGGCGATCATCGCCTCGTAGACCTCTTTCATCTCGGGCGACTTTGTAAAAGCAGCCGCAAAATCTGTATACTTCTGCGGTCCATCACCCCCTGTGGATGTGGTGTTCAACAACAAGGCACCGCCTTCATACACCATGAAATCAAGACCGTATTTATCGGCCAGTTTGCGCCCTTCCTGCCAGCTGGGCAGCAGCTGTTCTCGCAACTGGGTCAGCAAAAAATCCCGTGCGCGGCCAAAGCCGCCATCAGCATCGGTCAGCCATTGGTCGATCTGGTCGGAAAAGAACGGGTCGGTCGCCTGCCACAACAGATAGCCATCGGTGGCGATGGAATCGAACCCCCGGCTGACCGGATCAGGCCCACCGCGCGACGGGGATGTCAGCACGGCCTCGGCCTCGCCGGTCAGAAAGAACACGTTGTCGACCGTCAGTACGGGCATCAGTTGCGGGTTCTGTGCGCCAAAAACCGATGTGAAGATATCGGCCATACGCGCGGCCCGCGTGCCGTAAAACTGCGCCGTGGCGTAGGCATCGTCGCCAAATGCCGCGCGACCGCCATCTGTAAAGTATTTATTTTGATCGAAGCCTTCGGTCCAGTATTCGTTCGAAAATTCCACATGCAACCGCAGATCGCCATCCAGATTGGCCTTCAGATACTTTGCCGCCTCGCGGATATACTGGTCGCTTGCGGTATGGGGAATGTTGATCCACAAATCGCTGCGGGTTTCATTGGCCATCTGCAACAGGTTTTCATAGGGCATGCCAAAGTCTTCATAACCCCATCCGGCCTGATCGGCATCAAACACATTGCGTTCCCAATCGACAGCCGTGGGAAAGTTGGTGTTCTGCCAGCCATGCATGCGCAGCACACGGAAATCATCGACGCGGTCTTGCCAGACCGGGTCAAACTTTTCACCCGCATTGATGAGATCGGCATCAAGCGCATCATAGAGGCGGATGTTGCGGATATAGTCGCCGGTATTATTGGGGTCAGTGCTGTTGATGATAACGGTAAAGCCGTCATCCTTGGGGCGGCCCTGATCGTCGAAATAGTCGGCCTCGAACGTGATTTCCAATTTGTTGTCACCAATCAGCCTAGCATTTTGGTAAACGCCGATATCGCCGGTGCCATCCCATTCCAGAATATAGGTGCCGGGTTTCAAGGCCTGGGTATACAGCACGTTGGTAAAGGCCGCGCGAGGTGCGCCATCAATGACCGGCAGTTCGGTCAGCCAGCCCTTGGCATCCAGCGCCTGATCGGCGGGTGCGATAAACTGGAACTTGTCATCGACAAAGGTGTACCAGCGTTCCATGCCTTTCATCAAATCCAGCACAAAAAAGCCGTCCTGATAGGGGGTTGGCGCGCCGCCCAAATTCATGCCTTGTGATGGGCCTGTCGTCATTGATTTACCTCCCACATTCATCTTTCACTCTGCACATTACGGTGGTGCGACACTGCGGCAACGCAGTCAGTGTCGCAGGGGCATGTCCGGGCGCAGTCTTGCCGATGGGGCATGGTTGCGCGGCGGGATCATGCCGCATAGCATGGGGAAAACGGGCGAGCGCATGACACCATTCAACATCCTAGCGATCGTACAGGCCGGGCGTTTGCAGTATGAGGCGGTCTTGCTGGCGGCATCCTTGCGGGCCAACAGCCCGGATTTTGCAGGCACGCTGTATCTGGCAGAACCGCAACCGGGGCCGTTGTGGCAGGGCGATCCGCGCGTGGTGGACCCTGCAGTGCGCGCGTTGCTGGAGGATTTGGGGGCAGTGGTCCTGCCATTTGAAAGCCGTGTGTTTGGGCAGGCTTATCCCTATGGCAACAAGATTGAAGCGCTGGCGGCCTTGCCGGATGCGCCGTTTGTATTTCTGGACACGGATACGCTGATAACGGGCGATCTGGGCGCTGTGCCGTTTGATTTCGCCCAGCCTTCGGCATCGATGCGGCGTGAAGGGACCTGGCCGGTGATCGAACTGTACGGGCCGGATTATGACGACATCTGGGGTGCGCTCTACACGCGGTTCGGGCTGGATTTGGCGTCGAGTTTGGATGTGTCGCAGCCGAAGGGATACTGGCAGCGCTACCTCTATTTCAACGCGGGTTGGTTCTCTGGCCAAAGCCCCAAGGCGTTTGGCGATCTGTTCCTGCGTTTTGCCAAATCCATCCGTGATGACCCTTTACCGGAACTGATGTTCCAATCGCTGGACCCTTGGCTGGATCAGGTTGCCCTGCCTTTGGTCATCCATGCCTTGGGTGGCGGGCGGCCGGATGCAGCGTTGGCGGGGATGGATGGCCAAGTGACCTGCCATTGGCGGGTGCTGTCGATGCTGTATGCGCGTGAAAGTGATGCGGTAGTGGCGTGTCTGGAACAGGTGGCAGCCCCCAATGCGATCAAGCGGGTGCTCAAGGACTATGACCCGTTCAAGCGGCTGATCTATCAGGGTAAGGGGGCGCAAGTGCGGGCGATGTTTGATCGAAAGGATCTGCCACGGCGCGAACAGGTGATACGGAATACGATCAAGCGCGAAGGGTTGTGGCTGCGGTAAACCTAATTTGTATAACCGCGCGCCGCGACCTCTCGATCCCAGCTGATATCCATCGGATACGCCTCTGACAGATGCGGCAGGCCGATGTGGCCATAGCGCACCGATAGCTGACCGGAGGCTGTGGCAAGCCCCGCCTTTTTGATGTCGGCCATATACATCGCCACGACAAACCCGGTGCGATCCGCGCCGCGAAAGCAATGGATCAGGATGGGTTTCGGCAGATCACGCATGATGGCCAGCAGCGCCTCGGTTTCGGCAGGTGTAACCTCACGCCGGGCAGACAGACCGAAATCCACATGGGTCAGGCCCAGTTCCTTGGCCATTGCCACCTCGCCATCATACCACGCCTTGCCCGGCGATGCGCCGCGCAGGTTCAGCACAGACTTGAAGCCATCCTGCCGCTGATGGTCGGCCAATGTTTCCGGCGTCAGCTGGGCAGACCGATACAATTCACCCGGAATGACGACGTGATAGTTGCTGGTGGCATAGAGGTAGATCGCAAAGCCCAAAACGGGCAGCTGGGCGAGGCCCTACACGGCGGCTATGCGTTTGATCCAGCGTTTCATTGCCACCTCTTGCTTGACATGTACTTAAGC
>JANNBG010000675.1:0-1822 GCA_031385205.1 Rhodobacterales bacterium | reverse complement strand
TTATGTTGCGCCACATGTTTCAACAGCGTGGTTCATTTAGTGGGGGAAACCCCTTGTGGCAACAGTGTCGAACGAAGCGGGCCGTGGGGTCAAGACACTGCCTGAACAATCAAGAAATGTGCATGTTATCAATATGTTTGATGAAAAACATAGCAGACGTTGATGGACCTGCACAAAGGTTGGTCAGGATTGTGACCCACACAATGCATAGAATCGCCCTGCATGCTGCAACGCGGCATTGCGGAAGGCTGCCAAAGCGGTGGCATCTTCGTCGGCCCCCCACAGGGAAATCTGCCAATCTTCGTCAATGCGACTCATATTCCACGCCTGATCGATGGACAAATGACCCAGCGTCACGGCGAGCGCCAGCACAAGTGACCCGGTCAACGCGACGATGTCGTGAAAGGCGGTCAGTTGAAACGGCGTCAAACGCGCCACTTCGGCAAACAGGCGTGTGGTGGCAGATGGCGGCTGCGTGACCGGCATGACACCGATGGTGACCTGCAGATCCACGCCATAGGTCGCCTTGGCCCAGGCCAGCAGCGGATCCCACGCCTGTGCCTGCTGGGCCACAAGTTCGACGGGGCCTGCGGCGCGATAACACAACAAGTCCGACGCGCCATAAGCGGCGGTCAGGTTCACGACGGCATCAAACTGCGGGCCGACCTTGTCGATGGCAGAATTGGCCGACCGGGTGACAGGCATGGATTCCGGGTTCACGCGGCCAATTTGCGCCTGCCATTCGTCGGCAATTGCCGTGGCCATGCTTTCCGTCGGCACAATCAGCGGCTGCTTGGCAGGCGTCTTCACCGCACGCGCATCCAGCCGGATGGCAAAGCCAGCACCTTCTGGTACCACCGATGTGGTGGTCCAGAACCGTTTTGCCGCCCACTGGCTCACCTTGCCGCCTCAAACGGGTCGGCAGGCACATCGCCTTCGTTCCAGTCCAGCGTCTTCCATGTCCGCGCCATATGGTCCGGCAGGGGTGCTGTGAACGTCATCATCGTCTTTGTGATCGGGTGTTCAATCTTCAGGCTGCGCGCATGCAAATGAAGTTTCCGGCTGATGTCGCCACCGATTTGCGCACCCCAGCCATCACCTTCGTTTTCCGTACCTGTGCCGCCGTATTTGCCATCCCCAACAATGGGATGCCCGATTTCCGCCATATGCGCGCGCAATTGGTGCGTGCGGCCTGTCACCGGCTCCAGCGCCATCCAGGACACCCGGCTACCCAGAAACCACAGCGTAAAGTAATCCGTCTGCGCGCGTTTCGCATCGGGGAAATCAGCGATCTTGGCCGGATGCACGCATTGCATCTTTTCGCCCTCGCCACCCCTGCCATGCCCCGGCGCCTTCATCAGCGCATACTTGATGCTGCCCTTGCGCGGATGCGGCACGCCCGCCACCGCCGCCCAATAGATTTTCCGCGTCAGCCGGTGCCGCAGCGCCTCAGACAGCGCCCGCGCAATGCGGTCCGTGCGGGCCAGCATCAGCAGGCCCGATGTGTCCTTGTCCAACCGATGCACCAGTTTCGGCTTGTCCTTGAAGCCGAACTTCAAAGCCTCGGCCAGCCCGTCCACATGCCGGTCACCTTGCCCGCTGCCGCCCTGCGACGGCAGGCCGGGGGGCTTGTTCAGGATGATGATGTGTTCATCCTTCCAGATCACCGCGTTCTGAATCATCTTGGCATCCGCCGCCGACACACCCTTTGATGTTGCCCGCTCCGGTGCCACCCCTTCCGGCAAGGGGGGCACGCGCACTACCTGCCCCGGAATAACGCGGTCTGACGCCTTGGCCCGCGCACCATCGACACGCACCTGCC
>JANNBG010000617.1:0-3221 GCA_031385205.1 Rhodobacterales bacterium | reverse complement strand
CGCGGATAGAGGGCGGGCTGGTGCCTGCGGGGCGGTGGGGGCAACCTGTTGATGTGGGCCAAGTGATGGTGCCGATAGCGACGGGCACCATGGCCTTTGCAACGGGGGCGGTGATCCCGGTGGACGGTGGCTTGTCCATCGCGCGGCTGTGATGGGATACGATTTCATCATCATCGGCGGCGGATCGGCGGGGGCGGTGCTGGCGGCGCGGTTGTCGGAAAATCCTGACATGCAAGTGTTGCTGTTGGAAGCGGGTGGCCGCGATTGGCATCCGTTTTTCCATTTGCCTGCAGGGTTTGCCAAGATGACACGCGGCTTGGGGTCCTGGGGCTGGCGCACGGTGCCGCAAGCCCACATGCAGGGCATGACGATCAATTACACGCAGGCAAAGGTGATTGGCGGCGGGTCATCCATCAACGCGCAGATTTATACGCGGGGCAATGCGCTGGATTATGACGAATGGCGGCAGATGGGGTGTGCGGGGTGGAGTTACGAGGACGTGCTGCCGTATTTCCGCAAGGCAGAGGATAACGATACGCATGACAACATCTATCACGGCAAGGGTGGGCCTTTGGGCGTTTCGCAGCCGCGCGCGCCTTTGCCGATTTGCGAGGCGTATTTCGCGGCGGCGGCGGAACTGGGCATTCCGCGCAATATGGACATGACGGGGGCGGCGCAGGACGGTGTGGGGTATTACCAACTGACGCAGCGCAACTATCGGCGGTCATCGACATCCATCGCGTATTTGTATCCGGCACGGGGGCGCAAGAACCTGACGGTGAAAACGGGCGCGCAGGTGCGGCGGCTATTGGTGGAGAAGGGCCGGGCGGTTGGGGTGGAATTGGCGGATGGGGTGGTGCGGGCGAGTACAGAGGTGATCCTGTCATCGGGGGCGATTGGGTCGCCTCGGTTATTGCAGCTTTCCGGGATTGGGCCTGCGGATGAACTGAGCGCACTTGGCATTCCGGTGATCTATGACCAGCCACAGGTGGGGGCGAATTTGCAGGACCATCTGGACCTGTTCGTGATTGCGGAATGCACGGGTCCACACACCTATGACCGCTATGCAAAACCGTTGTGGTCCATGGTGGCGGGGTTGGAGTACCTGCTGACGCGCAAAGGGCCAGTGGCGAGCAGTTTGTTCGAGACGGGGGGGTTCTGGTACGCGGACCCTGCGGCGCGCAGCCCCGACATTCAGTTGCATCTGGGGCTGGGATCGGGGATCGAGGCGGGGGTGCAGGCGATGCCACAGGGCGGCGTGACGTTGAATTCTGCCTATCTGCGGCCACGGTCGCGCGGGACGGTGCGGTTGGCAAGCGCGGACCCTGCGGCGGCACCCTTGATTGACCCGAATTATTGGGCGGACCCTTATGACCGGGACATGTCGATCCGGGGGCTGAAGCTGGCGCGCGAGATCATGGGGCAGGCTGCGTTAAAGCCGTTTGTTCTGGCGGAGCGGTTGCCGGGGCCGGGGGTTTCGACGGATGCCGAGTATTTCGACTATGCGTGTCGCCATGCCAAGACGGATCATCACCCGGCAGGGACGTGCCGGATGGGGGCGGATGCGCAGGCTGTGGTGGATGCGCAGTTGCGGTTCAACGGGATTGACGGGCTGCGGGTGGTGGATGCGTCGGTGATGCCGACCGTGGTATCATCCAACACCAATGCGCCGGTGATTATGATTGCAGAAAAAGCGGCGGATATGATCCGGGCCAGCCATGGGTGACAGAATGATCAGGCATATCGTGCTGGTGCGGTTTCGGGATGAGGTGACGGACGCGCATATTGCGGCGATCTTTGCGGATTTGCAGGCGATCAAGGCGGTATTGCCGGGGGTGATTGCGATCACATCGGGGCGCAGTGAAAGCCCGGAGGCGATGGAGCGCGGTTACATGCACGGCTTTGTGGCCGATTTTGCGGACTGGGCGGCGCTGGAGACGTATCAGACCCACCCGGACCACAAACGGGTGGGGGCTGCGCTGGTGGCGGGGGCTGTGGGGGGCATCGACGGTATCCTCGTGTTTGATCTGGCAGTTGGGGAATGACCCCGGGGGCTGCTCCTCCGCCCTTTGGGCGACGTCGCGATGTTGGGAAGGGTTTTGAGATGCTGATATTGCCGACGGAAGCTGGGACGTTGGAACCTTATCACCTGACGGGCGAGCCTTTGGTGGCGCGTGCGCCGCGTGTGGCGTTGACGCGTACGGCCTTTGCTGCGGCGCATGTGGTGAGTGACCCTGTGCGCGAGCGGAGCCCGTGGGATAGCGGCGCGGCAGTGGATTGGGAGGCGACACTGCGGTTTCGGGTGGGGTTGTGGGACCAGGGGCTGGGGCTGGCGGAGGCGATGGATACGGCACAGCGCGGCATGGGGGTAGATTGGGCGACAGCGCGGGAGTTGATTGAACGGACCATGGTGGCGGCGAAGGTGCATCCGCTGCGGCCACGGGTGGCGTGCGGGGCGGGGACAGACCATGTGGCGATGGCCGATCTGCGCGATGTGGATACGATCATCGCGGCCTATGAATTGCAGGCCGAGGCGATCGAGGCGGCGGGCGGGCAGTTGATCTTGATGGCAAGCCGGGCATTCACGGCGATGGGGGCGGGCGAGGATGTTTATCGCGCGGTGTATCGCCGACTGATTGATGGGGCGGCACAGCCTGTGATCCTGCATTGGTTGGGCGATATGTTTGACCCTGCATTGGCGGGGTATTGGGGTAGTCATGATGTGGGGGTGGCATCCGATTTTGTGCTGCGGTTGATTGGAGAAAATCCGGGCCGCGTGGACGGGATCAAGATATCCTTGCTGGACGAGGCGCATGAGGTGGCGTTTCGGGCGCGGCTGCCAGATGGCGTGCGGCTGTATACGGGGGATGATTTCAACTATGCGCCGCTGATTGCAGGCGATGGGGTGCGGCATTCGCATGCGCTGCTGGGCATTTTTGCGGCGATTGCACCTGCGGCAAGTCAGGCGCTGGAGGCGTTGGCTGTGGGGGATATGGCGAGGTATGAGGCGCTGCTGGCCCCGACGGTGCCGTTGAGCCGCGAGATTTTCAGGGCCCCCACGCGGTTTTACAAGGCGGGCATTGCGTTTTTATCATGGCTGAATGGCTATCAAACGCATTTCATCATGCCAGCGGGGTTTCAATCCAGCCGTGATATCACGCATTATGGGCGTGTCTTCCGTCTGGCCGATCAGGCCGGGCTGCTGGCGCAGCCGGACCTTG
>JANNBG010000594.1:0-1615 GCA_031385205.1 Rhodobacterales bacterium | reverse complement strand
CACCGGGCTTGAGGTGGTCAACCAGGCCATCACGGGTGGCAACCAGTATGGCGCCATCACATCCTATCTGACATCGGCGGACTTCACCGATCAGCGCCCGACATTTCTGATCTGGGAAAATCCGATCTATAACAACCTGGGCCAATACGGCGTCAGCGTCATCGAAGAACTGATTGCCGCTGCCGGTGATACCTGCACCGCCACGCTGCCCACCACGGTGGAGAATGACAATACCATCGTCGCCGACGTGGGCGATGTGCCACTGGGCCCCGAAGATGCCATCTTTGCCGATTTCGGGGCCGAAACGCCGCGCAGTGCGATCTTTACGTTGGATGGGGCCGAGGGCCTTTCGCGCAAGGGCACGATAGACCGGGGCGACCGTTTGCGCGCCACTGGCCGGTTCTACCTTGGCCTCAGCGCCTTTTACGCGCCGGGGCTGCACCGCATCCATGTGACCTTTGACCGGCCGGTGGCCAAGGGTGCGACCATCACACTTTGCCTGAATGAAAAAGGAGACGCGTCATGAGAAACCTTGTTACGGCTGTTACCCTCTGCCTGCTGACCACCGCAATTGCACAGGCCCAGGACGCGGGGCTTTATGAGGATGTGGCCAGCCCCGATGCCAGCTTTGTGCGGGTGATTGTGCCACCAAACGTTGTGGCCATGGTGCAGACCACATCGTTTTCATCGCTGGAAACCGGGCTTTCGCCCTATGTGGTGGTGGATAAACCGGGCGAGGTGCAGATTTCGGCAGGTGTGGATGAAACCAAGGCCACAGTCGAGGCGGGCAAGTTTTACACCTATGTCGTGGGCACCGATGGAAAAGGAAATCTTCTGACCGATACCATCACGCGCAGCCCGGGGCAGGCGGATGTGGCGTTCTACAACCTGTCCGATGTGGCGGCGGTTGATCTGTATGTGCCTGCGGCCAAGGCTGTGGCGATTGCGGCTGTGGCCGCGGGTGCCGGCAATGCGGTGGCGTTGAAAGCCCCGCTGACCATCGACTTTGAATTGCGCGATGGCGACAAGGTTTTGGCCACCATCCCGGCAGTGGATCTGAAACGTCGTGAAGGCGTCACCATCATCTTGCGCGGGACGGGCGGCACCTATACCGCGTTTGCCGCCGCCAACGCGCTCGCGCGATAACCCGTATCTGCAAAGGCAATCCGTCATGGCCCCGCATTCCCGTCTGTCTTGCGTCCGAACCGTGCCCCTGCTGCTGGCCATGGCCTTGCCTGCCCATGCCGAAACCGTCGATCTGGTCTTTGCACCGCCACAGATTGATGTTGCGCCCATTTGCGTGGCCAGCCTGCCGGATGATGCGCTGGTGGCGAAATGGTCGATATGGGATGGCATGTCGCTGGAGGGCAAAACGGCTGACGCCGTGCGCACCGATATGCGCCGGTTGAAGGAACTGGATGCGGTGAAATGGTATCCGACCATCGTCAAGATGATCGCCCTGCTGCCATCCGTGGATGCCAAGTTTGACGAGGCGAAAGCCTTGGTTGAACAGATTGATCTGATGATTGCCGCGGGCAAGTTGCGCGAGCTGACCAATCAGCGGCTGGTGCCCAAACTGCTGGCATCCGATCTTGCCTCATCACCGCGCATTCAG
>JANNBG010000562.1:0-5508 GCA_031385205.1 Rhodobacterales bacterium | reverse complement strand
GAACATCTCACCCAACAACGCCACTGCTGGCCGATCACTCCGCCCGCGTTCAGGTGCCGCCACCGGCCCCGCCTCAACCTCGGCGCGCGCGTATTTCAGCATGGCCCCCGCCAGCACGTCCTTGGCCTCAGCATGCGTTGGCACACCAAACCCCGGCACATCAATGCCCACGATCCGCACGCCGTTGATTTCTGATGGCAGCAGCTTCAAAGGCACCCCGGAGGCCGTCGGCACGCACAGGTTCGTCACCACAATCGCATCATACCGCTCCGGGTCCGCCAGCTCATGCACCGCGTCGCGGATGTCTTCGAAAAGCTTGCCGGTCACCAGGCTTTCCGAATTGAAGGGCACATAACCCACAGACCGACGGGCCCCGTAAAAATGGCTTACAAACGTCAGGCCATAGACGCAGCAGGCCGACCCGCTCAGGATCGTCGCCACCCGCCGCATCCGCAAACCCACCCGCAATGACCCGAATGCCGGGCACATGCTTTGCGGTTTGTCATGCGGCCCCTGCGGGTAATCACGCGCGAACCCATCCAGCAGTTCCGAATTGCCCGCCGCCCGTGCAGCATCCTGCATCGTACCACCGGAATGGCAGCCCATGCCATCCGCGACCTGCGCGTCATATGATGCCTCGCCGCTCACTTCGCGCTTTTCAGACGTGCGAGGGCTTCGTCAAGGCGCTTCAATGTTTCCAGATCAAGCATGGTCATACACCACTTCCAAAGACGCCTTCACCACCGCGTTCTTGCCCCGCATGTCGGCGTCCGTTGCCGGCACCAGCACAAAGTCCTTGCCCGTCACTTCCGCATCAAACAGGTTCAAAAGCCCATCCTGCGTCAGAGGCTTTGGCCGCACGGGCGGGGCAATCGCCACCGCCTCGCCAAGGGCGGCAAAGAGCGGCCCCCACTCGCTGTCATAGCTGCCAACAATCTGATAATTCGCCGATTTCTTGCGCAGATCATCATTTTGCGGAATCGCCGCCAGCACCGGAATGCCGACCTCTGCCGCAAAGGCCGCAGCCTCGCCCGTGCCGTCATCCTTGTTGATGACCAGCCCCGCGATGCCCACATTGCCGCCCAGCTTGCGGAAGTATTCCACCGCCGAACACACGTTATTCGCCACATACAAGGATTGCAGATCATTCGATGCGACCAAAATCACCTTCTGCGCCATGTCGCGGGCAATCGGCAGGCCGAACCCGCCGCACACCACATCACCCAGAAAATCCAGCAGCACATAGTCAAAGTCCCAATCGTGGAACCCCAGCTTTTCCAGCAGTTCAAACCCGTGAATGATCCCGCGCCCGCCGCAACCGCGCCCAACCTCTGGCCCACCCAGCTCCATCGCGAACACACCGCCACGCTTGAAACACACATCGCCGATCTTGACCTCTTCCCCTGCCAGCTTCTTCCGGGTTGAGGTTTCGATGATCGTCGGGCAGGCCTTGCCGCCAAATAACAGGCTGGTCGTGTCCGATTTAGGATCACAGCCGATCAGCAGCACGCGCTTGCCCATTTCCGCCATCATATGGCTCAGGTTGGCCAGCGTGAACGACTTGCCAATCCCGCCCTTGCCATAGATCGCGATGATCTGCGTCTTTTTCGTCGGCTCGCCCATTGGCACTTCCAACGTCGGCTCCTCATGCGCCTCTTCCCGCAACCGCGCGTTGAAGTCTTTCAGGTTCGGAACATCATTCATGCGGTGGCCTTCCAGTCGAGGATCATTTTCAGGCAAGTGCTGTCAGTAAACGCCGTGTCATAGGCCGCTTTTGCATCGCTGGCGGGCCGTGTGTGGGTGATCAAGCCGCCCAGCGACAACGCGCCGGATTCGACCAAAGCGCGTGTCGCGGTCATGTCATCAGCCGTCCATTCCGACGCGATGCGGAAACGCGCTTCCTTCATGAATGCAGGCGGATAGGCAAAGGCCACGGGTTCGGTATAGAACCCCGCCAACACAATCTCGCCGCCCTTGGCAATCCGCCGGATCAGCGTATCCAGCAGACCGGACGCACCCGATGCGTCGTAAATCGCCTTATAATCTCGGCGCACATCAGCCTCAGGATCAATGCAGGCATAACCCACCGCCCCCGTGCGCCGCGCCGCATTCACCTCATGCACCACCGGGTTACCCCCCGCCGCCACCGTCAACCGCGCCAGCAACCGGCCCAGCGTGCCGTGCCCCACGATCAGATCCGGCAGTGCTGTATTGAACCCCGCAATCGCATGCCGCGCCGTCGCGGCCAGCGCCAGCAACGCGCCCTCGGCCTGCAACCCCGCATCAATCCGCGTCAACCGATGCGCAGGCGTGACCAGATGCTGCGACGCCGCCCCAAACAGCCCGCGCACGTTATCGGCAAAGCAATTCGCCCCCGGCACAAACACCCGGTCGCCCGGCTTGAAACATGTGTCGGCCGCAGCCTCAACCACCTCGCCCGCCGCCTCATAGCCCGGCACAAGCGGATAACCCATGCCCGGAAACGGCGGCATCGTGCCATTCCAGAACAGCTTTTCCGTGCCCGTGGATATCCCCGAATGCGAAACTTCAACCACCACATCACCAGCAGCAGGGTCCATCAGGCCCAAGGCATGCAGCCCCAGATCTTTTGGTCCTGACAGGATAACGGCAGATGTTCTCACGGTGGTAACCTCCGGTTGTGCCCGCCCTCTGAGAGAGTCTTCATCTGGGCACATCTGTAACATTAAACTTACAGCCATAGGTGTCAACCAAATTAGACACATTTCTGCTCAGAGTTTTTCTGCCACCACCACGCTGGTCACAAAGGGGCGAAAGCCGGGGCGCGATTGCACCTGCTCAAAGCCCGCCTTCTGCAGCAAAGCCATGATTTCCACAGCAGACCGGGTGCGCCCGGTCTGCATGGCAAGCGTATACAGCGCAAAGTAGATATCCGTCGTCGCATCACCCAGCATCGGTTCACTGATGATGACACGCCCACCGGGGGGCAGCACGGCATGCACCTTTGCCAGCAAGGCCTGCACCGTCGAATCGGCATGGTCATACAGCACACGCACCAGGCTGATCGAATCGGCCCCCTTGGGCAAAGGGTCATCGCGGAAACTGCCGGGGTGGATGGTGGTCCGTGCAGGCAGGTGCGCCCCCGCAACCACCACAGGCAGATCAAACAACGTCAGCTGCATCTGCGGATGCGCCGCCCCGATGGCCCGCAAAAACGCCCCCGTCCCCCCGCCTACATCCATCAGATGTTTGATGCGGGAAAAGTCCACAAGGCCAAGCGTATCCGCCGCCACCAACCCCTGACTGTCCGCCATCAGCCCGGAATAGAGCGCCGTCACCGCAGGGTCTGTCGCCCCGCCTGCCCCAAACACATAGGGCCAAAACTGCGCCAGTTGCGTCTCCGCGCCCCCCCGCAACAATGCCACCGGATCGGCCAGATCAGCATAAAACGCCCCATGATGCCGCACCATCGCCTCCAACCCCGGCACGCACAGAAACGCCGCCCCACGGGTCGACAAATGCCATTCGCCGCGCTTGGGATGGATCAGTTTCAACCCCGCCCCTGCCCGCAGCAGAATATCCATCCGGTCGGCGGGCAGGTCCGTTTTCAAGGCAAGTTGGTCCGTCGTGGCACACCCCGCCTGCAACATATGCAGCACCCGCAATTCCACAATCGCCAGCAACGCCTGCGACCGCGCAAAGCCTGACACAATGTCAAACAACGCCCGCCCCTCACTGCGCGCGATATGTTTAAGTCCCGGAATACGCGCGCAAATCGCATGGAATCGTGGCGATGCCGCCAGCCGCACCAGCAGTGACCCAGCCACTTACTTTCCCGCGCGTGCAGTTTGCGGCGTCAGGTTCACCGGCGTCATTTTCTGTGCATAGGCCCGCACCATCTGCGCCAGCATCGCCTCGCCCTTACACGACGGGATCGACGAAATCGCCCCACCCAGAATGTCCTTCAGGTGCCGCACCGCCCCCTGCACACCCAGTGCCGTCACCGCATTGGGCCGCCCGTGCAGTACGTCCTGCCCCGCTGGTTTGCCCATCTGTTCCGCCGTTTCCAGCGCGTCCCGCAGATCATCCGCCACCTGAAACGCCTCACCAATCCGCGCGCCCAGCTCTTCCCATGGCTCCGCTTCCTGCCCCGCCGCAATCGCGCCCATCTGTGTGGCCGCAATGAACAAAGCCCCGGTTTTCGCCCGGTGATAGGCCGCAAGGTTCACCGTGGTTTCGCTCTCCCACCCCTGCCCCGCACAAATGCCGTAAGGCGCACCCGTGCGTTTCGCCAGCGCCGAAATCAACTGCACCGCCCGCAGCGGCACATCCCCCGCCGCCTTTGCCAGCACATCAAAGGCCAGAATAATCAGGCTATCCCCCGTCAGCACCGCCAAGGGTTCACTGAACGCCCGGTGTACTGTCGCCTTGCCGCGCCGCGTATCCGCATCGTCAAACGCCGGCAGATCGTCATGCACAAGGCTGGCACAATGGATCAACTCCAACGCCGCCGCCGCCGCATCCGACAGCGCCGGGCGGTCATCGCCGCACGCCATCGCCACTGACAGCAGGATCGTCGGCCTGATCCGTGCCCCCCCCGGCAGCACCGCATAGGGCAGGGCTGCGGCAAGGCGCGGTGGGGCCACATCGCTGGTGGCAAGCGCCAGCGCATGCGCAACAGCCGCGTCGATCCGATGGTTCAATGGCATGCCTGCCCCCCTGTTGGCCGTAGCCTTCATGCGCAATCTGGCATTCCCTGCGCGTTCTGTAAATCCAATCTTACACAAAACTGTAAATTAAACTGGACAGTTTCGCCGCAAAGGCCATCATGACACCTATGGAGGACGCGAAACCTACGGTCATCATCATCGGTGCAGGCTTTGGCGGGCTTGCAGCAGGCATTCGTCTGGCCGCCTCCGGCTGCGCTGTCACCATCATCGAATCCCACGCCGCCGTCGGTGGCAAGGCCCGCGCCATCCCCTCCATCGCGGGCCCCGTCGATACCGGCCCCACCGTGCTGACCATGCGGCATGTGTTCGACGATCTGTTCGCGCTGAACCACGAATCGCTGGACGATCACATCACCCTCATCCCGCAGCCCGTCCTCGCGCGGCATTGGTGGCCCGATGGCTCCACGCTGGACCTGACGCCAGACCGCGATGCCAACATCAAGGCGATCGAAACCTTCGCCGGTGCACGCGAAGCCCGCGCCTTTGCCCGCTTTGACACCTTCGCCGAACGCCTTCACACCGCCTTCGATCAACCCGTCATGCAGGGCCCCAAACCCGATCTCAAAGCCATCGCCAAAGCCGCAATTTCCTCCCCCGCCATCTGGCCCGCCCTGATCCCCGGCATGACCTTGTCACGCCTTCTCCACCTCACGTTCCGCGACCCGAGGCTCCGCCAACTCTTTGGCCGCTATGCCACTTATGTCGGTGGCCGCCCCACCCATGCCCCCGCCGTCCTCGCCCTGATCTGGCGCGCCGAGGCGCAGGGCGTCTGGGCCGTCCAAGGCGGCATGCACAGCCT
>JANNBG010000553.1:0-6956 GCA_031385205.1 Rhodobacterales bacterium | reverse complement strand
TGACCCTGTGCCAGCGCACGCAGCTGACCGGGGCCATTGTCATTTCCACGCCGCAGGATGTGGCCCTGCTGGATGCGCGCAAGGCGCTGGATATGTTCGTCAAGCTGCGCACACCGGTGCTGGGGCTGGTGGAAAACATGTCCACCTACATCTGCCCCAACTGCGGGCACGAGGCGCATATCTTTGGCCATGGCGGCGTCGCAGCCGAGGCGGCGCGGTTGGATCTGCCGTTTCTGGGGGAAATCCCCCTTAGTCTGGATATCCGGCTGGCGGGCGATGCGGGCACCCCGATTGCTGCGGGTGAGGGGCCTATTGCCGAGGCCTACGCACGGCTGGCCGCGCGGCTGATTGCGGGTGGGATGGCCTGACAAGGTCGCACCAAAGGCCGGGCAATCGGCACGGGAATTCATGGGAAAGTGGCAGATTGCCGAATCACGCCATCGCGACAGGGCGTGAAGTCAGCCATATTCCCAACCAATCCTCGGCTTGATCTGCCAATCCCTGCAAACACAGGCAACTTTTTTCGCGATTGCCGGGAAACCATGGCACAAAAACATCACCCCTAGATTTAGGGCCAACTTGGCGGTAGCAGCCCAGATTATTGCCATATCTAGATCAGTCACCCACAAGATGCGGTTGCCGCATGCGTCGTAAATCAAAATCTGCCCAGCTGGACCCAAAGAAAACCGTTGCTTCCCATCAATTCCCATGCGATCCCTTTTCTCACGAAGATGACGGCGGGCAAAGACAGCAGGGGCAGCTCAAGACCCCGAACAGGCAACCGAGGCAGGCCATACAGGCAACCGCTTTCATCTAACACAGATCCGGTACGCGAGCGAGCAGACATCTCCCCCAGGTGGCCCGCGCAACTGGACGCCCAGCGATGGGACAGGCGGCGGATTGTGCAGTGGCAGCAGCACAGTCCGCCGTTTCAATTTCTAACACCCGGTGACGGGACACAGGCACAGGCAGATGGCCGAGACGTTCAGAGGCGAGTTCACCCAGAAGGTCGATGCGAAGGCGCGGGTCAGTATCCCGGCGTCTTTTCGGCGTGCCTTGGAGGCGGGCGATCCGGCACAAGGTGCCGGGCCGCGCGTGGTGATCGTTTATGGTGGGGACCGTGCCTATCTGGAATGCTACTCCATTGCCGAAATGGCGCGGATTGAACGCAGCATCGGGCGCATGCCCATCGGGTCACCCCAGCGCAAATATCTGGAACGGCATATGATCACGCTGTCGCAAACGGTGGAGATCGACATGGATGGGCGCATCGTGCTGCAGGCAAAATCGCGTGAAAAGATCGGTATGGGCAACCTGAAAGACAGCGCGGATGCGGTGTTTGCAGGCACGCTGAACAAGTTTCAAATCTGGCACGCGGATGCCTATGCGGTCGATGTGGCAGCGAAAGACGGCGATGTGCTGGATGCAGGGCAGGATATGCTGTCATTGCTGCCCGCCGACCCCGAGGACTGACGCGATGGCGCCGCACGATCCCGCGCCTGATCGTAGCCCTCATATCCCGGTTTTACTTGATCCGATCCTCAAGGCCGTGGCCCCCGTCGCGGGCCGCTGGCTGGATGGCACCTTCGGTGCGGGCGGCTATGCGCGCGGGTTGCTGGCTGCAGGGGCGGCGCATGTGATCGGCGTGGACCGTGACCCCTTGGCCCTGCAGATGGCGGCATCCTGGGCGGGTGATTATGGTGACCGTCTGTCACTGGTTGCCGGCAACTTCAGTGACCTTGATGTGCATGCGCCATTGGACGGCGTGGTGCTGGACCTTGGCGTGTCGTCGATGCAGCTGGACTTTGCTGAGCGGGGCTTTTCCTTTGCCAAAGACGGCCCCTTGGATATGCGGATGAGCCAGCATGGTGAGTCTGCCGCCGACCTTGTCAACGGACTGGATGAAGGCCAACTGGCGGATATCCTGTATCTTTACGGCGAAGAACGCGCCAGCCGCCGGATTGCCAAATCCATCGTCGACCACCGTGCCAAAGCCCGGATTGAGACCACCCTGCAACTGGCAGAAATCGTATCCCGCTGCCTGCCGCGCCCCAAACCCGGCCAATCCCACCCCGCCACGCGCAGCTTTCAAGCCATCCGCATCGCCGTGAACACGGAATTCACCGAGCTCGCCGAAGGCCTTGCCGCCGCCGAACGCGCGCTGAAACCGGGCGGCATGCTGGCCGTTGTGACCTTTCATTCGCTGGAGGACCGCATTGTGAAGCGGTTCTTCCAACTGGCTTCCGGGGCCGAATCCAACACCAACCGCTATGCCCCGGCCCGCGTCGAAGATGCGGCAAGGTTCACCCTTGTCACCCGCAAGGCCACTACCCCCACAGATGACGAAGTGGCCGCCAACCCCCGCGCGCGGTCCGCCAAACTGCGCATCGGCAAACGTACCGACCAACCCGCGCAATCCATTGACCCCGCTGCATTGGGCGTGCCGCAATTCACCCGGAAAGGACGCCGATGAAGTTCCTGCTTTATGTCACATCGGCCCTTGCGGTGCTGGCGTTGGGCTTTTGGGCCTACCGTGAAACCTACAGCACCAAAACTGCCCTGCGAGAGGTGCGTACCCTGCAATCCGACATCGCGGACTTGCGTGAGGCCCTGACGATAGAACGGGCGGAATGGGCCTACCTCAACCGCCCGGATCGCCTGCGTGAACTGACGACGATCAACTTTGACAGGCTGGGTCTGTTACCGCTGGAACCCGGCCAGTTTGGCGCGGCACAGGATGTGACCTATCCGTTGCCCCCGCTGCCGCCGGTGACCGATACGATGGATGTCAGCGGGCTGTCCACCGTCGCACCCGCCTTTGACCCCGATCAGGAGCCTTTCCCGTGATCCGCACGCCCCTGCGCCCGTTGGCGCGCATCCTGCAGGCCCGCCAACAGGGCGAAAACCCGGATGTGATCGAGAAAGAAAACCTTGCCAAACGGCACGAGGTGATGCGGGACCGCGCCAAAACCCGGGCCGAAGGGCGCTTGCTGTTTCTGGGCCTTGCGTTCTTTGTGGCGTTTACGACCATCGGTGCACGCATGGGGATGCTGGCGGCAACAGACCCGATGGAACCCGTCACATCGGCAGCGGTCGAAATCACCGCACAACGGGCGGATATCACGGATCGCAACGGGCGCATCCTTGCGACCAACATGCTGACCCACGCGCTTTATGCGCAACCCAAACAGATGATCGACCCAGGCCGCGTGGCCCTCGAACTGGCAGCGATTTTTCCTGATTTGAACGCTGAAAGCCTGCAGCGCCGGTTTACCGACGGGCGGTCCTTCCTGTGGATCAAGCGTGTGCTGTCACCCGAACAGATGCAGCGTGTGCATGACATCGGCGATCCGGGCCTGCTGTTTGGCCCGCGTGAAGTGCGGCTCTATCCCAATGGCAGGCTGGCGGCGCATGTGCTGGGTGGTGCCAGCTTTGGCGCAGAAGGCGTGCAGTCAGCCGAGGTGATCGGGACAGCAGGTGTCGAAAAGATGCTGGATGCGCGCCTGCGTGACCCGGCACAGGTCAGCACAGCACTGGCGCTGTCGATTGACCTGACGGTGCAGGCAACGGTTGCCGAGGTGCTGGATACCGGCATGAAGATGATGAATGCACGCGGCGCTGCGGGAATTTTGATGGATGTGAATTCGGGCGAGATTCTGGCTTTGGTCAGTCTGCCGGATTTTGACCCGAATGACAGGCCCAACCCTTTGGTCGCGGGCGAGCCGGGCGATTCCGTTCTATTCAACCGGGCCATCCAAGGCGTCTATGAACTGGGCAGCACCTTCAAGATCTTCGCGGCCGCACAGGCAATGGAACTGGGCCTTGTGAACCCCGAAACCATGGTCAACGCAGATGCGCCAATGCCCTGGGGCAAGTTCACGATCAAGGAATTTGAAAACCACAACTATGGCCCGTTATTGTCTGTCACGGATGTGATTGCCAAATCCTCAAACGTGGGCACGGCGCATATTGCCCTGCAAATTGGCGGCGTGCGCCAACAGGCGTTTTTCAAGGCGATGGGTCTGATGGATGCGTCCCCGGTGGAACTGGTGGAATCGGCAGGGGCCAAACCCCTGGTGCCCGCGCGCTGGCCCGATATCGTGACGATTACCGCGTCTTATGGGCATGGCATGTCGACCAGCCTTTTGAATCTGGCATCGGCCTATGCGACGATTGCGAATGGCGGCATCAAGGTGACACCCACCATTTTGCGGCGCGATACACCGATGCAGGGGCCACGCATCATCAGCCAGGACACGGCCACCAAAGCGGTCGAGATGTTGCGGCAGGTGGTTGTGCGCGGCACAGCCAGCCTTGGTGATGTGCCGGGCTATGCGGTGGCGGGCAAGACGGGTACGGCGGATAAACCCAAACGCACGGGCGGCTATTACAAGGACAAGGTGGTCAATACGTTCGCATCCATGTTCCCGGCGAATGACCCGCAATATGTGCTGATCGTGACGCTGGATGAACCGGTGGAAACGACCGGCCCTGTGCCACGGCGCACGGCGGGGTGGACAGCCGTGCCGGTGGCGGCAGAGGTGATCCGGCGTGTGGCACCCTTGCTGGGCCTGCGGCCACAGGTTGAAGTTCTGCCCGTGGATGGGTTAACAGCCGTCAGCAACTAGGGGCAGGGTGATGACGGAACGCACAGTCAGCTTGGGCGATCTGGGCCTGACGGCCAAGGCCGGGGGGCAGGCGCGCGTCACAGGCCTTGCCATCGACAGCCGCGTTGTGCGTGACGGGTTCCTGTTCGCGGCCTTGCCGGGGACAACGGTGCATGGCGCAGACTATATCGCCGCAGCCTTGGCCAAAGGCGCCGGGGCGATCCTGACAGATGCCGCAGGCGCCAAGATTGCAGCAGATGCGCTGGCATGGTCCACGGCGGCGCTGATCGTGGCCGAAGATGCGCGTGCAGCACTGGCGGGGGCGGCAGCATTGTGGTCGGGGGCGCAGCCCGCGACCATGGTCGCTGTCACCGGCACCAATGGCAAAACATCGGTGGCCACCTTTACCCGCCAAATCTGGCAGGCGCTGGGCCATGCCGCAATCAACATCGGCACCACGGGGGTCGAGGGCGACTGGGAGGCCCCCTCCGCCCATACCACGCCCGACCCGATCACCCTGCACCAGATGCTGGCCGATGCCGCCCGCGCAGGTGTGACGCATGCGGCGATGGAGGCATCATCCCACGGTCTGGATCAGCGCCGGATGGACGGCGTGCACCTGACGGCGGCGGGCTTTACCAACCTGACGCAGGACCATCTGGATTATCACCTGACGATGGAGGCGTATTTCGCCGCCAAAGCCGCGCTGTTCGGGCGCGTTTTGCCGGGCGATGGGGTGGCTGTCATTAACCTGAATGACCCACATGGCGCGGCCATGGCCGCCATCGCGCGCAACCGGGGGCAGGCTGTGCTGACCGTGGGGCATGATGCGGCGTGCGATTTGCACATTGCGGGCCAGCGGTTTGATGCCACAGGGCAGGATTTGCGGGTGGAATGGCAGGGTAAACCGTTTCAGGCGCGGCTGAACCTGATCGGCGGGTTTCAGGCGGAAAACGTCTGCCTTGCGGCGGGTCTGGTCATCGCCAGCGGGTCCGCCCCCGCCGATGTGTTTGCTGCCCTGCCACGGCTGACGGGGGTGCGGGGCCGCATGCAACTGGCCGCCACGCGCCACAACGGTGCGTCGGTTTATGTCGATTACGCCCATACGCCCGATGCGATTGCGACAGCTTTGCGCGCCCTTCGCCCGCATGTGCTGGGCCGTCTGGTCATCGTCTTTGGCGCAGGCGGTGACCGTGACCGCACCAAACGCCCACTGATGGGTGCTGCTGCTGCGGCCAATGCGGATGTGCTGTTCGTGACGGATGACAACCCGCGCAGTGAAGAACCCGCCGCCATCCGCGCCGAAATCATGGCCGCCTGCCCGGATGCGAATGACGTGGGCGACCGGGCCGAGGCGATCCTGCGCGGGGTGGACGCGCTGGGGCCGGGTGATGCGCTGCTGGTGGCAGGCAAGGGGCATGAGAGCGGCCAGACCATCAAGGGCCAGGTCTTCCCGTTTGACGATGTGGAACAGGCGAGTATCGCCGTCGCCGCCCTCGATGGGGTGATCTGATGCTGTGGACCAGTGCAGATGCCGCCACGGCCACCGGGGGCACCAATACGCGCGACTGGCAAGCCAATGGCGTGTCCATCGACACCCGCACGCTGGAGGTGGGCGATCTGTTCGTGGCCCTGCAGGCCGACCGCGATGGGCATGACTTTGTCGCACAAGCCTTGGCCAATGGGGCCGCTGCAGCCGTGGTCACGCATGTCCCCGCAGGTGTGGCCAAAGACGCCCCCCTGTTGATCGTGCCCGATGTGCTGCGCGCGTTGGAGGCCTTGGGTGCCTTTGCCCGCGCCCGCACAACTGCGAAAGTGGTGGGTGTCACAGGCTCCGTCGGCAAGACATCCACCAAGGAAATGCTCCGCGCCGTGCTGTCCCGCCAAGGGCGCACCCATGCAAGCGTTGCCAGCTATAACAACCATTGGGGTGTGCCCCTGACCCTTGCGCGCATGCCTGCCGACACCGAATTTGCAGTCATCGAAATCGGCATGAACCACCCCGGCGAAATCGCCCCGCTTGCACAACTCGCTAAACTGCATGTCGCCCTGATCACCACGGTCGCCGCGGCGCATCTGGAGGCGTTTGCGAACATCGCAGGCATCGCGCACGAAAAGGCCGCCATCATGGACGGCCTTTTGCCCCATGGCACCGCCATCCTGCCCGCCGATCTGGAAACCACCCCCATCCTGCTGGCCAAAGCCGCCGCTGTGGATGCGAAAGTCACCACCTTTGGTGCTACGAAAGCCGACTATCACCTGATCACCGCCACCATTCGCGATCAAACCACCTGCGTGCAGGCATCCGTCCACGCATCGCCCCTGCTGTTCAAGGTCGCCACCCCCGGC
>JANNBG010000637.1:0-2933 GCA_031385205.1 Rhodobacterales bacterium | reverse complement strand
CATTCTGCCCCCCAATCGCCAGGATCAGGCTGAAAGAGATCGCAAACCCCGACACCAGCGCCTCAAACATGCGCTGCCTCCGCCACCTCCGCCACCACGATCAACGTCACCCCCCCATCCTCCCCCTCACATCCGCCCACGCCTCCGGCAGATCGCCCTCACATACCTCGTAAACCCACACCCCTGCAGTCAGTACCGGCGCCATCCCCGCCAGCATCCTCTTCATATCATGCATCAACGCCCTCTCCCCCGCTTTCTGTTTGCCCAAATACGCATCTTCCCCGTCAACCCGCACAGCCGCGCAGAACCCTCCCCGATGTCGCCCGCAGGGCGGAAGAGGCGTTCCTTGACCTAACCAATGCCACCCCAGCAATTAACTTAAACCTTCTGCACAACCAAAAGCCAAAACGCATGCGCGGCTGCCACGCCCTCACTGCCCTCACCGTAGCCCCCGGCTTGATCTTTTCCCACAAAGACCGCCTGCAAATGGCGTGGGCCACCCGCGAAATGCACCAGAAAATCAACCTCCCCGCGCACCGCATGGCCTCCACCCACGCCTTCGTCGACGCCTGCCTGCACGGCCTCGCCTGGGGCATGAATCCTGAACCCCTCGTCAAAGATCACCTGAAAACCGGGCGTCTGGTCGAACTCATCCCCAACACCCCCCTCGATGTGCCCTTGCACTGGCAGGTCGCACGCTTGACTGCAGGTGCCCTATCAGACCTGACCCGCGCCATCCGCCACGCCGCATCGCAACACCTGATATCCCCCGATTGACGCCCGAAACATCACAGGCCATCCTGCCCCGATGCATGATCCCCTCCGCCCCTACCGTCAGCTTGCCCGCAACGCACGCCTTGCTAACCATCGCCTTGGCTTGGCCATCGCCACCCTGAACCCCGGCGAATGGCATGCCCCGCGCATCAGCTTTTTCCCCTCGCTCTGCGCCACCATGAACCACATCTATACCGTCGATCTGTTCTATCTCGACGCCCTGCAAGGCGGCACCCTTGGCCTCGCCGCCTTCGCCGTGTCCGAACCCTACCCCGACCCCACAGCCCTCTTCGCCGCCCTCGCCACCCTCGACCACGCTGCCATCAGCCACGTCAAAGCCATGACCCCCGCCGATCTTATCCGCCCCATCCACATCCACCGCGCCACCCGCATCCAGACGGAATCCATGGCCGATACCCTGATGCACCTGTTTCTGCACGATCAGCACCACCGTGGGCAGATCCATGCCATGCTATCCGGCACGACCGCAGCACCCCCGCAACTCGATGAGTTTTTCATGGCCGATGATGCCCGGTTCCGCACAGCGGACCTCGCCACCATGGGATGGGCTGAAACAGACCTCGCGTAGGATGGGCAATCTGCCCATCACCCCGCAAAAATCACTCCAGTAACGCCGCCACATCCTCCGGGATGTCAAAGTTATGCGTCACCGTCTGCACATCGTCATCTTCTTCCAGCATGTCGATCAGCCGCAGCAACTTCTGCGCCGTGTCCAGATCCACTTCCGTCAGAACCTGCGCTTTCCAGATCAGCTTGCTCTCCGTCGATTCCCCCAACGCCTTTTCCAAAGCGTCCGACACCTCTGACAGCGCCTCGACCGCGCAATAAATCCAATGCCCGTCCTCGTCAGACTCCACATCATCCGCGCCCGCATCCAGGGCCGCCATCATCACCGTGTCCGCGTCACCCACAGAAACCGGATAAGAGATTTCCCCAACCCGATCAAAGCCATGGCTCACAGACCCCGTCTGCCCCAAGTTCCCGCCCGACTTCGTGAAATAGCTGCGCACATTGCTGGCCGTCCGGTTCAGGTTATCCGTCAACGCCTCAGCGATAATCGCAATCCCGTTGACCCCGTAGCCTTCGTACCGGATTTCCGTGTAATCCGCCCCGTCGCCCAGCTGGCTTTTCTTGATCGCCCGGTCGATCACGTCTTTCGGCATCGACCCCGATTTGGCCGCTTTCACCGCAAGGCGCAGGCGTGGGTTCATGTCCACATCCGGCATGCCCATCTTGGCCGCCACCGTGATTTCCTTGGCCAGTTTGGAAAACATTTTGGACCGCAACTTATCCTGCTTGCCCTTGCGGTGCTGGATGTTTGCCCATTTCGAATGGCCTGCCATGACCCAAAACTCCGGTTATCTCGCGCGACCCGTCCCTTTACACCAGCCCCACACAGGCCCGCAACCCCGCCCTCACAACGGCCAGATCACCGGGATCAGCAATGCCGCCACCAGTGCCGTAATGATGTTCAACGGAATCCCTACCCGCATGTAATCGGTGAACTTATACCCCCCCGGCCCATAGACCATCATATTCGTCTGATACCCCACTGGCGTCGCAAACGCGACCGATGCCGAAAACATCACCGCCACCACAAAGGGCCGCGCATCATAGCCCAACGCCTGCGCCAGCTCGATCGCCACCGGTGTATAGATCACCGCCACCGCATTGTTCGACAGAAACTCCGTCATCACCAACCCGATCACATAGACCGACAAGATCATCCAGAACGGCGACAGCCCCCTTAACCACGGCTCCACCCCGGTCACGACCAACTCCACCGCGCCCGAATGGTCCAACCCCGCGCCAATCGCCAGCATCGCAAAGATCATCGCCAGCAACCGCCCGTCCACAAACGAGAACGCCTCTTCCGCATCAATGCAGCGCGTGATCAGGATCAGTGCCACCGACAAAAACCCCAAGGCCAGAATCGGCGCCACATCAAACGCCGACAACACCACCACCATCAGCAGCGCCACAATCGCAATTGGCGCTTTCGCCCTGCGGAACGGCTTGATCGTCGGATGCGAGATGTCCACCAGATCCATATCCGCCGCCAACCGCTGAATATCCAGCGGCGCACCTTCCAGCAGCAGCGTATCACCCACGCGCACCACCAGATCATCCAACTGCCG
>JANNBG010000550.1:0-2763 GCA_031385205.1 Rhodobacterales bacterium | reverse complement strand
TGCTGCGGGCGATTGATAAGATGGATCGGTTGGGGGCGGAGGGCGTACGCGCCTTGCTGGGAGCGGGGCGGAAGGATGAGAGCGGGGATTTTACGAAGGGAGCGGGGCTGAGTGAGGCGCAGATTTCAATCGTAATGCGATTTGTCGACGCTAGTCGGATGATTGATGAAATGTTAGCTGACCAAGCGGATCTAATTCGACCGACGTTTAAGGGTGCCGCGGATAATCTGCTGCGCGCCAAAAGCGTTAGGGGAGGGTCTAGCAACTTTTACTCATATGGCTCAGACAACAAAGCTATGGGGCTGCGGAACAAGGCAACAATTACCTATCTTAAGAGAATAGTAGAGCAGTCAGCCAATGGGCGCGAAGGAGTTGGTGAATTAGAGCAGATTGCTGAATTGTTGGAAGGCCAAGGTTATAGAGCAGATCGCATAATGATTGACCCCTCAACCGTCCGTGGCCTTGGCTACTACACTGGCCCCGTCTTTGAAGCCGAACTCACCTTCGAAATCCTCGACGAAAAGGGGCGCAAGCGGCAGTTTGGCAGCGTTGCGGGCGGCGGGCGGTATGATGATCTGGTGAAGCGCTTTACCGGGCAGTCGGTGCCTGCAACGGGGGTGTCGATTGGGGTGGATCGGTTGCTGGCAGCCCTGCGCGCCAAGGGGCGGGTGGGGGCAGTGGAGCCGGGGCCTGTGGTGGTGACGGTGATGGACCGGGACCGGATGGCGGAGTATATGGGGATTGTGGGGGAACTTCGCGCTGCCGGGATACGGGCAGAGGTGTATCTGGGCAACCCGAAGAACTTTGGCAACCAGTTGAAATATGCGGATAAACGGGGGTCTCCCGTGGCGATTATTCAGGGTGAGGATGAGGCGGCGCGGGGCACTGTGGTTTTGAAAGACCTGATCCTCGGGGCGAAAATCGCGGAAAACGCGACGCTGGAGGAGTGGAAGGCCAGGCCCGCGCAACTGGAGGTGCCAAGGGCCGATGTGGTGGCGGCTGTGCGGGCGATGCTGGGGCAATGACGCCAAAATCCGCCATACGGGCCGAGGCGGAGGCGCTGTTCGCGGCGTTTCAAAGCGCGGGTGCGGTGCCGGTGGATGCGGATATTCTGCTGCCCGCCGACATCTTGCTGGACCTGTATGGCGAGGATATCCGGGCGCGGGCTTATGTGACGGCGGACCCTTTGCGCGGTGAGATGATGCTGCGGCCGGATTTTACCGTGCCGGTGGTGCAGGCGCATATGCGGCACGGGGCGGAGCCTGCGCGGTATTGTTATCTGGGCAAGGTGTTTCGCAGGCAGGACTCTGTCACCACGCGGCCCAATGAATATCTGCAGGTGGGCTATGAGGTGTTTGATCGCACCGCGCCAGAGCAGGCGGATGCGGAGGTGTTTGCCTTGTTTCATGGCTTGCTGGCGGGATTGAACCTGCAGGCGGGGATTGGCGATATCGGCATCCTGATGGCGGCGGTCAGGGGGCTTTCGACGACCGAGCGCAGGAAAAACGCGCTGCTGCGCCATGTGTGGCGGCCAAAGCGGTTTCATGCGCTGATCGACCGATTTGCAGGGCGCACGCCGCTGCCTGCGGCGCGGGTGGCGTTGTTGGAGCGGTTGGCGGTGGACGCGCCGGAGGCTCTGATCGCAGGCGCGGGTGCCTTTATCGGGCTGCGCGATGCGGGGGATATTGCGGCGCGGGCACGGGCGTTGGTGGAGGATGCTGAGGCGGCAGTGTTGGATGCGGGTGAGGCGGCGGCGTTGGATGCGTTGCTGGCGATTGATGCGGCGGCACCGGAGGCATTGCGGCAGTTGCAGGGCTTGGGGATTGCGGCGATTGGGCCTGCGGTGGGGCAGTTGACGTTAAGGCTGGAGGCGATGGAAAGCCGGGGGATTGATCTGGGCACGCTGCAGTTTGCGACGACGCATATGCAATCGACGTTGGAATATTACGACGGGTTTGTGTTCAGCTTTCATGGCGATGCGGGCTTGCCTGCGGTGGCGACGGGCGGGCGCTATGATGCGCTGACGGCGCGGCTGGGGGATGGGGCGTCAATTCCGGCGGTGGGTGGGGTGATTAGGCCGGGCTTGGTGGCGCGACTGAAAGGGGCTGCATGAAAATCGGGGTACCATCGAAGGGCCGTCTGATGGAGCAGACGTTCGACTGGTTCTCGGCGCGGGGTCTGGTGATGCGCCAGACGGGGGATGCGCGGGAATATGCGGGGGCGGTGGAGGGGATGCCGGACATCACTTTGGTGATGCTGTCGGCGGGCGAGGTGCCACGGGAACTGGCAGCGGGGCGCATCCATCTGGGGGTGACGGGGTCGGACGTCGTGCAGGACAAGCTGGCGGATTGGGATCGCCAAGTGTCGGTTGTCAGCCCGTTGGGATTTGGGCATGCGGATTTGATTGTGGCGGTGCCAGCGGTGTGGATCGACGTGGATACGCTGGACGATCTGGACGCTGCTGCGGCGGATTTCCGCAGGGTGCACGGGTATCGGATGCGGATTGCGACGAAGTATCATCGGCTGGTGCGGGAGTATTTGACGGGGCACGGGGTGGCGGATTATGCGTTGGTGGACAGTCAGGGGGCGACGGAAGGCACGGTGAAGAACGGCACGGCGGAGGCGATTGCGGATATCACGTCGACGGGTGAGACGCTGCGGGCGAACCATCTGAAGGTGCTGTCGGGGGTGATCCTGCAGTCGCAGGCGACGCTGTATGCGTCAAAGGCAGCGGATTGGTCGGTGGCGGGGGGGGTGTTGCGG
>JANNBG010000633.1:0-1787 GCA_031385205.1 Rhodobacterales bacterium | reverse complement strand
CCGGGGCGCTGGACGGGCCTCATCTTTTTGTCAGGGGCGGCGGTGATCTGTCTGCCCCGGATGTTTCAGGTGATGGTGGTGGAAAATGTGGACGAGGCGCATCTGGCGACGGCGGGCTGGGCGTTTCCGGCCTATGTCTGTGCGATGAGCCTGTTCATTCTGCCGATTGCAGTGGTGGGGCTGGCACGTCTGCCAGCAGGGGCCAACCCGGATATGTTCGTGCTGACACTGCCGTTGGCCGAGGGGCAGGGCACGCTGGCGATGCTGGCGTTTCTGGGCGGGTTCAGCAGTGCAACCAGCATGGTGATCGTGGAAACGGTGGCCTTGGCGACGATGGTGTCGAACCATGTGGTGGTGCCCCTGTGGCTGCGGCTGCGGCCAGCAGGCGAGGTGTCGCGCGCACTGGTGCTGGTGTCACGGCGGATGGCGATTATGGGCGTGTTGGCCTTGGGCTGGGGCTATTACCGGCTGTCGGGCGGATCGGCGGCGCTGGCCTCGATGGGGTTGATCGCGTTTGTGGGTGTGGCGCAGTTTTTGCCTGCGATGCTGGGCGGCATCTTTTGGCGCGGGGCTACGCGCGTGGGGGCGGGCTGGGGCCTGATGCTGGGCTGTGCGGTCTGGGTCTGGGCGCTGCTGTTGCCATCGTTCGGGCAAGGGGCGGTGATCCCGGCGGGCGTCTTTGCGGACGGGCCGTTTGGGCTGGCATGGTTGCGGCCCGAGGCGTTGTTCGGCTTGGCAGGGATGGATCCGTTATTGCATGCGGTGTTCTGGTCATTGGGCCTGAACGTGGTGGCCTTTTGTGTGGGGTCATTGCTGACCTTTCCGGGGCCGGTTGAACGCATGCAAAGCGCGGCCTTTGTCAATGTGTTTGATACGGGGCAGACAGGCCCGCAAGGCTGGGCACGGGGGCAGGCGGATGCCGAACAACTGCTGGTGCTGACGCAGCGCATTCTGGGTGATGACGATGCGCAACGGCTGTTTGCAGGTCTGGCCGCAGCGCAAGGCAAGGCGGGTTATCTGCCGGATCCCACGCCGCAAGTGATGGCGCAGGTGGAGCGGAAACTGGCGGGGGCCATCGGGGCGGCTGCGGCGCATGCGATGCTGGGCCAGTTGGCGGGGCGGTCGGCGGTGACGGTAGAGGATCTGATGGCGGTGGCGGGCGAGACGGCACAGGTGATGGAAAACGCAGCCCGCCTTGCGGCGCGCGAGGCAGAACTGGTGCGCACGGGGCAGGCGCTGGCGCTGGCCAATGCCAAGCTGACGCAATTGTCGGCGCAAAAGGATGCGTTCCTCAGCCAGATCAGCCATGAATTGCGCACACCGATGACGTCGATCCGGGCGTTTTCGGAAATTCTGGCGGGGCCGGATGTGCCTGCGGAGATGGTCACGCGGTCAGGGCAAGTGATCCTGGACGAGGCGCAACGCCTGACCCGGTTGCTGGATGATCTGCTGGATTTGTCGGTGTTGGAAAATGGCGCGGTGCAACTGACGCTGTCGTTGACCAACCTGTCGGACCTGATCGACAGGGCCCTGGCGGCGGCGGCGCATGTGCGGCCGGACCGGACGCTGACGGTGACGCGGGATGTGGCGTCGGAACAGATTTATGTGACCACAGATGCGGACCGGCTGGTGCAGGTGTTGATCAATCTGATCGCCAATGCGCGCAAGTATTGTGATGCGCGCAGCCCGGAGCTGCGCCTTGCGGTGCGGCAAAGGGCGGGGCGGATTACGGTGGATGTGATCGACAACGGGCGGGGGATTCCTGCGGCATCACAGGGATTGGTGTT
>JANNBG010000481.1:0-2096 GCA_031385205.1 Rhodobacterales bacterium | reverse complement strand
GTCGATCATCGAGGCGCGCACGCCAAGCGCGTCTTCATCGATATTGTAGATCTGGATATGTCCAACAGCCGATGAAAACGTCTCGGTATCGCGTGATATTTTAACTATGTCGTTAAACCGGCCAACCGACCAGAACCCCGCCTTGTCACCTTCGGCGGGCAGCGGGTTCCACGCAAGGCCCGGCATCGCGCGCAACTGGGCGAATGCCCCTTGCGGAATGCCATGGTCGAACACGTCGGGATCAGAAAGGTCGGCGTCGATCTGGGGTCTGCTGGTCATTTCTACCTCGTACCTGTCGAAGTGCGTACTTTTTTGCGCGATGCAGAGCCGTCTTTACTGTATCCTGAACACTGTATACAAAAAGAGTAATACAAAGCAATTCAGAAGTGCGAGCCCCATGCAAAGCGCAGCAAAAGCCCCCAATATCCCGAAAAATATCGACCAAACCCCCATTGCCTGGCGCGAAATGGGGCAAGGCGAGGCGGTGATATTTTTGCATGCCATGGTCACATCCCGCACTGGCTGGGAGCCGCAGATGACTGCGCTGTCGATGGATTTCCGCTGTATCGCATGGGATATGCCGGGGTTTGGCCTCTCGACCCCGCCCGAAAACAACGCAGGGTTCGACGAGGTGCTGGACGCTTTGGTCGCTTTCCTGACCGGCGCTTTAGGCGTTGAGCGCGCGCATTTTGTGGGCCTTTCCGTGGGCGGCATGATCTTGCAGCAGTTCGCGGCAAAGCATCCGAAGCTGGTCAGTAGTATCACGTTGATGGATTGCTCCCCCAAATTCGGCTTTGGTAGCGGCATGACCGGGGACGAATTCGAGACGTTGTTAGGCGGGCAATTGGACAACACCCCCTTGCCGCAGTTCTGCGAAAGCATGATCCGCGCCATCGTCGGCCCGCAAGCCCCCGAGGCTGCGATTCAGGTGGCCCATGGGTCGATGACACGCGCCTCACGTGAAGGGCTGGAATATGCGGTCCGGCTAATTGCGCGGCATGACGCGCTGGATCAACTGCCGCTCATCGCCTGCCCGGTGCTGGTGATGGCAGGGGCTGAAGATGGCGAAACGCCGCCCGCCTACGCCCGCGAAATTGCCAACCGCATCCCGGGGGCCAATTTGTCGATTATCCCGAACGCCGGCCATATCGCAAATCTTGAGGCGGCCGAGGCTGTGACCGAACGGCTTCGGGTCTTTCTGACCCACGGGCTTTAACCCTGAAGGAGCATCCAATGAAAGCTGCCGTTCTTCGCGAAATCGGTAGGGATCTGCTCATCGAAGAGGTGACGCTTGGAAACCCGGCGCATAACGAGGTCTTGGTGGAGGTTACGGCAACAGGCTTGTGCCACACCGATCTGCATTTCATGCGCGGCCTTCTGCCCGCCAATCTGCCCATCGTGCTGGGCCATGAAACTGCGGGTGTCGTGCGTGCCGTCGGGGCTGGCGTGTCCTATGTGAAACCGGGCGATCATGTGATTGGCTGTCTGTCAGCCTTTTGCGGGTGTTGCGAGCAGTGCCTTTCGGGGCATCCGTCGATCTGCGAGGGCCAGGACACGCTGCAACGCAAGATCGAAGGCGAACAGCGATTATCCCAAGGTGACAAGCCGATCAGCCAATTCATGCATCTATCGGGCTTTGCCCAGTTTATCCTGGTGCATGAAAATGCCTTGGCCAAGATCGACCCGGCAATGCCCTTGGACCGCGCAGCCCTGATCGGATGCGGCATGATGACAGGATTCGGGGCTGTCACCCGCACTGCGCAAGTGATGGCGGGGCAATCGGTTGCGGTGATCGGCTGCGGTGCGGTTGGCCTCAGCACGATCCAAAGCGCGCGACTCGCGGGTGCGCTGGATATCATCGCCATCGACCTGAATGCCGCCCGTCTGGACATGGCACTCCGCTTTGGCGCAACCGCCGCGATTGACCCCACAACAGCCGATGCAGTCAGCACCGTTCGCGCCCTGACCGGAGGCAAGGGTGTTCACGCGGCCTTTGAAGCCGTCGGGGCGTCGAAACTGGTCGAGCAGGCATTCTTGATGACCCGCAAGGGTGGCAAGACGGTGATGATCGGCCTTATGGCGCTGGAGGACAGGAT
>JANNBG010000443.1:0-4016 GCA_031385205.1 Rhodobacterales bacterium | reverse complement strand
GTTCATGTCATAGGCGATGACCATCGGCACCGCATTGGCCGCCAGTTCCAGCGACACAGTGCCGGACGCCGCCAGCGCCACCGTCGCATCAGCAAAGGCTTGGCGTTTGGCCTGTGCATCCTCAATCACATCCGGCACAATCGGCCAACCCCGCGCCATCTCGCGCACCAATCCAGCTACTCCCCGCACCGTCGGCAAGGCGACACGGGCGCCCGGATGCATCGCCTTCACCCGCGCCAGCACCTGCCCGAACACCGGCATCAGCCGCCGCACTTCCGATATGCGCGATCCCGGCAGGGTCAGGATCAGCGGTGCGGTTTGCGGCTGCGGCAACGCAAGCGGTTCCGCCACCACCGGATGCCCGACAAAATCACAGCTCATCCCATGCGCCGTCATCAAGGGCGGCTCGAACGGCAACAGCGCCAGCACATGGTCGATGTAACCCGCCATCTTGGCCGCCCGGCCTGGCCGCCAAGCCCAGACCGATGGCGCCACATAGTGGATGGTTTTCATCGCACTGCCCGCCTTGACCAGCTTTGCCACGCGGAAACTGAAATCGGGCGAATCGATGGTAATCAGCGCCCTTGCCCCCGACGCTAAACAGGCCGCCGCCGTTTCCCTGATGCGCCGCTTCAAGTGCAGATACTTCGGCAGCACTTCGGCGATGCCCATGACGGAAAGTTCTTCCATCGCAAACAGGCTGACCAAGCCTTCCGCCTGCATCAGAGGCCCGCCAACCCCCACAAATCGCACATCCGCCAGCGACTTCAGCCCCGCCATCAGCGCCGCCCCCAGCCGGTCACCCGAAGGCTCCCCCGCCACCAGGAACAGCGTCAGCGCGCCCACAGGAACAGGCCCTGCGCCGTGGCACGTTCCACCATCAGGGCCAAGTCCAGACAGATCACCCCACCTGCTTGCCATGCAATGCCCGACAGACCCGCCCGCGCCACCGCATCCACCGTATCCGGCCCGATGGTTGGCAGATCAATCCGCATATCCTGCCCCGGTTTTGGGGCCTTCCAGAATACCCCGCCCGTGGGCTGCATGACCGCCACCTGCCCCAGCATCACATCCGTGCCTGCCAGCGTTTCCACCCCCAGACACAGACCCTGACTGACCACAGCCCCCTGCCCCACGTCCACGGCACCCAAAGCGTCCACAATCACCGCTGCACGGTCTGTATCCTGCATGTCGCGCGCAGATGGCACCCCACACAGCACGCCCGCCCGCGGCACCAGTTGCGGAGCCACGTCCCGTACCCCCACCACCTGCAGCCCCGCATCCTCAAATATTGCCACCACTGCCCGCAAGGTTGCATCATCCCCCTGCGCCATCGCTGCCATCAGCATCGGCACCATCTGTGCTGTCAAAGGATCAAACATCGCCGGGTCCAGCCGGGGCCGCGTCACCGCCCCGGCAAAGACCACCTGAGAAATACCCCGATCCAGCAGATCATCCAGAAACGGCACCAGCCGTTCCACCCGGAACGTCACATCGGGCACCAGACCCGCAGGTGCAAACCCCACCATTGCCGCCACAAACGGCGCATCCAGAACGCCCGCCAAGGCCGCAGGCAACCCCCCCGCCCCTGCGATGATCGCGATGCTCACTTTGCCCCCTTGGGCGTCAGGAAACTGCGGTCCGACTCCGCCAGAATAAACGCCGTCATTTCCTTTACATGCGGGCTCTCGGTTTCTTCAGATAACCGCCGTGCCCGGTCCATGAAAGACCCCTCGCCCTGCGCCAGCATCTGATACCCCGCCCGCAGCGCCGTAATTTCCGACCGCTCCACCCCGCGGCGTTTCAAGCCCACAAGGTTCAGCCCGTCCAATTCGCCCCGTGGCCCCTGCACCAGACCGTGTGGGACCACATCATTCGTCACCATCGTCACCGCCCCGATGATCGCCCCCTTGCCCACCCGCACCCATTGGTGAATGCCCGACAAGCCACCCACGATCACGTCATCCCCAATCTGGCAATGCCCCGCAATCGCCGCCTGGTTCGCCAGAACAACCCGGTTGCCAACGGTCGCATCATGCCCCACATGCGCCCCCGTCATCAGCAGGCAGTCATTGCCCACCCGCGTGATGCCACCGCCGCCCGTGGTCCCGGTGTTCAGTGTAGCACCCTCACGAATGCGGCAGCGCGCACCCACAATCAACCGCGTGCGTTCGCCTTTGAATTTCAGATCCTGCGGCACCTCGCCCACACAAGCGAAGGGAAAGATCACCGTATCATCGCCAATATCCGTCCAACCCGTCACCACTGCGTGTGATTTGACCACCACACCCACACCCAGCGTGACCTCTGCCCCCACCACTGCGAATGGGCCCACCACACAACCCGCCCCGATCCGCGCGCCGTCCTCGATCACCGCATGCGGGTGGATGGTGGCCGACGCATCTATCATTTTGAAAGATCGAACATGGCCGTAAAGATCGCCTCAGCGGCAAGCTGGCCATCCACCATCGCGCGGCCCTCAAACTTCCACACCTTGCCACCCCCGCGCAGCGCCGTCACATGCAATTCCATCACATCGCCCGGCACCACCTTGCGCCGGAATTTGGCCGAGTCGACGCCCATGAAAAACACATTCGCCCCCTTATCCGCCAAATCCATCGTCACCCCCACCAGAATGCCCGATGTCTGCGCCATCGCCTCTACGATCATCACGCCCGGAAAGATCGGCATACCCGGAAAATGACCTTGAAACTGCGGCTCGTTAAAGGTCACGTTCTTGATGCCGATGCAGGACTTGCCCACCACGATATCGCGCACGCGATCGACCAGCAAGAACGGGTAACGGTGCGGGATGATGCGCTGGATCAGCGTCAGGTCGGCTTCGGTCACTGGCAAGGTCTGGTCGTTCATCGTGGCGTCCCCGTGGCATGTGCGGCCTCTGGCGGGCCTTTTGCCCGTGCTAGCAAGGAACCCTGCCTGAAACAAGGCTTAGGGCTGTGGCGCGGGGTCCGGTGCCGGAACGGGCAGTTTGCTGCCATCGCCCAAGGCTGCATCCAGCCGCACGATCGCCGCATCCGTAATGTCGATTCGTTCGAATGACAGGAAAATCGCCTGCTTGTCCAAAATCGCCACGGCCCCCATGTCGCGCATCAACTGGCCGATCACCGGCACCGCCGCTTGCAAAAACCGCTGGCGTTCTGCGTCGCGTTGCTGCGTCAGGTTGCGCGACTTGGCATCTTGTGCTGCGCGGATCTCTTCGACCTTTGTGTCAAATTCCGCCGCCAGTTTGCGAAATTCGTCCACAGGCAAGGTCTCCCGCTGGGCCGTCAGGTTGCGTTCTTCCTCTTCCAGCGCCGATTCAATCTTGCGATTTTCCGCCACCAGTGACGCTTCATCCGCATCCTGTCGCGCAAGGGCCGCCCGTCCAAAGGCCGACCCGGCAAACAGGCGTTCCTGATCAATCGTCAGCACCGGATCAGCCGCCACCGGCGCTGTCTGGGCCACAGCCTGCGTCAGGCCCAGCAACAGGGCCCCAAAGGCCAGCCCCACGCGCATCAGAACTGTGTCGAAATCGTCAGATCGAACGATCGGTCGATGTCATAGTCCTTTTTCTTCAACGGCTTGGAAAAGTTGAACCGCAATGGGCCGATCGGCGTATCCCAAAACACCGACAGCCCTGCAGCCGCCCGCAGATAGGCCTTGTCATCCACGATGGCCCCACCAGTGCCCACCGTGTCATCCAGGCTCCACACTGATCCTGCATCCAGAAACAGCCCGCCCGAAATGCCGTATTCTTCCGGCAGGCCCAATGGGAAATCCGCCTCAAACCGCACGGTTGCATAGATGTTGCCACCCAGCGCATCCTCGTTGCTGGCGGCCAGATCGCGCGGCCCGATGCCATTGGGTTCAAACCCGCGCAGCTTGCCATTGGCAAAGAAGCGTTCCGTCACGCGGCTGGGATCCCCCCCGAATGTCTTCAGGATGCCGCCTTCAAAGATCGCCCGCAACGTGACGTCTTCATTGAACACCCGCTGTTCTGCCACCGCCAGCGCTGT
>JANNBG010000376.1:0-5397 GCA_031385205.1 Rhodobacterales bacterium | reverse complement strand
CGCGCGGTATTGTCTGTGATATCGGCGGCAATTCGATGGAACTGGCGCGCATCGGCGATGGCACCGTCGGGCAGCGCCTATCCACGCCACTGGGCCCGTTCCGCCTGCAACAGGTGCCCGGTGGCGCAAAAGAGCGGCGCGACCATATGCAGGTGATCCTCGCAAAAGCGCAAGAAGACATGCAATCCGACGGCGAACCGCTGTATCTGGTCGGCGGCAGTTGGCGCACAATCGCCCGGCTTGACATGGAACGCCGCAAGTATCCGCTGACCGTGCTGCACGAATATCGCATGACTCCGGCGGGGTTGCTGGAAACGCTGGATTGGATCGCCATATCCGATTTGGGCGTGTTGCGCGGCAAAACCGGTACATCGGCAGAACGCATGGAACTGGTGCCTTTGGCGTCAGAAGTGTTGCGCGAGGTGATCGTGACGCTGAAGCCATCAGAGATCAACATTTCCGCCTATGGCATCCGCGAAGGGCTGCTGTATGAACAAATGCCAGAAAAACTGCGCCAGCGTGACCCGCTGATCGAGGCGGCGCGGATGGCCGAGAAAACCCAGGCCCGCATGCCGGGCTTTGGCAAGAAACTCTACGCGTTCCTTGAACCCTTGTTCGCAGGCATGCCCGCCGTGCGCCTGCGCTTGGTCAAGGCGGCGTGTCTGCTGCATGACACCACATGGCGCGCGCATCCGGATTACCGGGCCGAGGCGTGTTTTGACAATGCGACCCGCGCCAACCTGGGGGGGCTGGACCATCCGGGCCGGGTGTTCCTGGGGCTGGCGCTATTGCACCGTTACAAGAACAGCCGCGCGGGCAGCCGCATGGAAAATCTGTTCAAACTGCTGACGGACGAAGAACTGACCGAGGCGGAAGTGCTGGGCAAGGCGATGCGGTTTGGTGCGATGTTTTCCATTGGTGACCCTGCCGATGCGGGGCGGTTGACGTGGCAAGCACGCCCGCGCGTGTTGACGCTGGAATTGACACCACGTGGGCAGGGCTTGTTCGGCGAGGTGGCGAGTGCGCGGTTTACAGCATTGGCGGCGGCATTGAAGGCGGCACCTGCCGTCACGCAGTTGGAAACCTGATGCTGACGCTCGATCATCTGGTCGTGTCCTGCTTTTCGCTGGACGACGGGGTTGCGGCTGTGGAACGGGCCTTGGGTTTGCCCATGGGTTTGGGTGGCAAACATGCACATATGTCGACGCATAACCGTCTGTTATCTTTGGGTGATGTGTATCTCGAAGTGATCGCGGCAGACCCCGATGCCCCACCCCCGGCATGGCCGCGCTGGTTTGATCTGAACGTGTTCGCTGGCCCTGCGCGCCTGACCAACTGGATTGCGGGTTGCGATGATCTGGCCACAGAACTGGCGCTATCACCGGATGGTACAGGCACGCCTGTCGATCTGTCACGCGGGGATTACCGCTGGACGATGGCTGTGCCGCATGATGGCAAACTGCCTTTTGACGGCACCTATCCTGCGGTGATCCAGTGGCATACACCGTCACCTGCACCGCTGTTGCCAGATGTCGGCGCGCGGCTGCTGCTGTTGGAAATTGCGCATCCGCAGGCGGCTGATCTGCGTGCGGCATTGGCAGGCCGCCTGACTGACCCACGCGTGGTGATCGTTGATGGGGCGACAAAGGCCATGCAGGCCACCATCCTGACGCCCCGCGGCACCCGCCGCCTGACATGATCCGCCCCGCCACCGCCGCAGATGCACCCGCCATAGCCCACATCTGGAACGCGCTGATCCGCGACTCTGTGGCCACCTTTAACGCCGTCGCATACACTCAGGCACAAATCGTGCAGATGATTGCCGACAAGGGTATGGCGGGCCATGCCTTCCTTGTCGATGACGCCCTGACCGGCTTTGCCACCTATGGTCAGTTTCGCGGTGGGGTGGGCTATGCCCATAGCATGGAACATACCGTCCATTTGACCGAAGCGGCCCATGGCCGCGGGCTGGGCCGTGCGCTGATGACGGCCATTGAAGGCCATGCCCTTGCCCAGGGTGCGCATGCGATGATGGCAGGCGTTGGCGGTGAAAACACCGCCGGTATCGCGTTTCATGCGGCCTGTGGTTATGCGCATGTGGCCACCATCCCCGCTGTGGGGTGGAAATTCGGGCGCTGGATGGACCTTGTGCTGATGCAGAAATTCCTGTCCTGACATTGGCAAAACCGCAGGATATAGTCCGCCACATGACCATTTGGGACCGCATCGCTGCCGCACTCGCCGCCCTTGCCAAGGGCGAACCTTTGTCGTCGATCCTCGACAGCTTGCGTGGCACGCCCGAACGGTCTGTCGGCTTTACCATTGCTGTCATTGCGCTTGGGGCCAAGCTCGCCAAGGCTGACGGGCTGGTGACGCGCAATGAGGTAAGCGCCTTTCGCCAGGTGTTTTCGATCCCGGAGGGCGAGGAAGCGCATGCGGCGCAGGTCTATAATCTGGCGCGGCAGGATGTGGCGGGGTTTGATGCCTATGCCCGCAAGGTGCGGGCGATGTTCGGGCCCAATGATGCACGCGTGCTGGCTGATCTGTTGGAAGGCCTGTTCCTGATCGCCATGGCGGATGGCAGCTATCACCCCAATGAGGATACGTTTCTGGAAGAAGTCGCACAGATTTTCGGGCTGGGAGAGGCATGTTTCCGGTCCCTGCGCGCGCGGTTTGTCGATGGTGCGCCGCGTGACCCCTATGATGTGCTGGGAGTGGCACGCGATGCGGGGGTCGATGCCATTCGGGCGGCATGGCGTCGGGCCGCCCGTGACAGCCACCCGGATGCGATGATCGCGCGCGGCGTACCACCCGAGGCCGTGCAACTGGCCACGCGGCGCATGGCCGATATCAACGCCGCATGGGATGAAATCCGGTCGAAAGTGGCGGCCTGAATGGGCCTGCGGCTGGCCACCTGGAATATCGAATGGGCGAATGTGCTGTTTGATGACGATGGCGGGCTGTTGGCGGATGATGCGCCATCATCGCGGCATGGCGTGTCGCGCGGGGAACAAATCGCCGGGATCGTTGCGGTGTTGCAGGCGCTGGATGCAGATGGCGTGATGGTGGTGGAAGCACCCGATACCAACGGGCGGCGCAGCACGGTGACGGCACTGCAGACATTGGCGGCACATGCGGGGATCAGGGCGCGGGTGGCGGTGACGGGTTTTCCCAGCGACAGCGAGCAGGAAATTGCCTTTCTGTTTGATCCGGACCGGATGACGGCGGTGCATACGCCGCGCGCATCGGGGCCATTTCCACGCTTTGACGGCAGGCAGCATGGTGAAGGTGAGCCTGTGGTGTTTTCCAAGCCACCCTTGGAATTGGCGGTGCAGATTGGAAGCCAGGATCTGCGCCTGATTGGTGTGCATGTGAAATCAAAGGCCCCGCATGGGGCGCGCGATGCAGTGGATGCGGTGCGGATCGCGCGGGCGAACCGGGTGAAACAACTGGCGCAATGCCGCTGGTTACGGGGCCGCGTGGTAGACCATCTGGAACGGGGGGAATCGCTGATCGTGATGGGCGATTTCAACGATGGGCCGGGGTTGGATGAATATGAGGCGGAAAACGGCGCGTCGGGCGTTGAGGTGGTGATGGGTGTGCTGCCGCTGGCGTTGACAGACCCTGCGGCGCGGATGGGGTTGTCGGCGCGGCTGGGGGCAAGGCCCACGACATCGCGGTTCTGGCTGGCGGAAGAGCAGCGGTATTTTGAGGCGCTGCTGGATTTTGTGATGGTGTCGCCAGACCTTGCCGCACGGGGCCCGCGCTGGCGCATCTGGCATCCGTTCAATGTGCCCGAGGCTGTGCCACTGCAAGTGGCGCTGCTGGCGGCATCGGACCATTTTCCGGTGACGATTGATCTGCCGTGGAATTGAAATTTCGGGTGGAATGGGTTATGCAGGCGCCATGAAAAAGCTGATCCTCATCATGGCGCTGTCTGCATCGCCGATACTGGCACAAGAGGCGGACACGGATAAAGGCCTGTCCTTGTTGCAGGAAGGTGCCGGGCTTTTGCTGCGCGGGATGATGGCGGACATGGAACCGGCGATGCAGGACATGGCCGAATCCTTTGCCAAGGCGGAACCGATGCTGCGCGATCTGATGGCCATGATGGATGATCTGACGAATTATCACGCGCCAGAAGTGCTGCCGAACGGGGATATTCTGATCCGGCGGAAGTTGCCTGCGGAATTGGTATCGCCAGAGATTGACTTGTAGGGGGCCGCTCTTCCGCCCTTGCGGGCGACATCGCTGGGGGTGGTTTTGCTGCATCACAGAAAGGGGGCTGTCTGCCCCCTCGGCCTGCGGCCTCACCCCCGAAGATAGTTAAGAACAGAGGAAGGGGGTCAGGTTTTGGCTTGTCGGATGAGGGCGAGCACATCCTTGGCGGCCAACGGAATGTTCGTGCCGGGGCCAAAGATGGCGCGAATGCCGTGCTGTTTCAGATAGTTGTAATCCTGCGCCGGAATGACCCCACCGCAGATGACAATGGTATTCGTGTTGCCCGCCGCACGCAGCGCCTGCACCAGTTTGGGGGCCAGCGTCATGTGCCCTGCGGCCTGAGATGAGATGCCCACCACCTGCACGCCCTTTTCTATCGCATCAAGGGCCGCCTCCTCCGGCGTCTGGAACAGCGGGCCAACGGCCACCTCGAACCCGATATCGGCAAAGGCCGAGGCGATGACCTTGGCCCCCCGGTCATGCCCGTCCTGGCCCATCTTGACGACCAGCATCTTGGGGGCGTGGCCGAAGTCCTTGAGGAAATCCGCGACGTCCGCCTGCGCTGCCGCGTAATCCGCGTCGCCTGCGGATGCAGCGCCATAGACGCCTGACAGCGTCTGCACCTCAGCCGCGTGGCGGCCAAAGACCGCCTCCATCGCCAATGAAATCTCGCCCACCGTTGCCCTTGCACGCGCGGCTGTGACAGCGGCGGCAAGCAGGTTGCCATCCGCACGCGCCGCCTGCGTGATCGCCGCAAGCGCCGCCTGACAGGCACCCTCATCGCGGCTGGTACGGATGGTTTTCAGCCGGGCCACCTGGGCTGCACGCACGGCATCGTTGTCGATGCTGCGGAAATCGATCGGCACCGCCCCATCCACCCGATACTTATTGACCCCCACGATCACCTCATCACCCCGGTCCACGAGGGCCTGCCTGCGCGCCGCAGATGCCTCGATCCGCAGTTTCGGCATGCCTGACGCCACCGCCTTTGTCATGCCGCCCAGCGATTCCACCTCCTCCATCAAAGCCCATGCCGCATCCGCCATCTGCGCCGTCAGGCTTTCCACATAGTAAGACCCCGCCAGTGGGTCCACCACACCCGTCACGCCGGTTTCTTCCTGCAAGATCAACTGGGTATTGCGCGCGATACGCGCCGCGAAATCGGATGGCAGGGCA
>JANNBG010000216.1:0-4258 GCA_031385205.1 Rhodobacterales bacterium | reverse complement strand
AAATTCTCGTACCCCGAAAACAGCACGATCAGCAAAAGGTTCGCCGCCAGTGACAGGTCAATCAGCGTCAGCACCGCCAAAATCCCCTGATCCGCCGTCATCGTGAACATCTGCGGTGCGTAATAGGCCAGTTCTTTCACGAACACGACCGTCAGCATCAATAGGCTGACCACCAGCCCCAGATACATCGGTGCCATCAACCAGCGGCTGGCAAACAGCCCGCGTTCAAACGTCGTCTCCAGTGTCGGTTTGGTCATATCATCCCCCGGTTATGCAAAAGGCCCGCCATCGCTGGCAGGCCCCAATTGTAGGGTGTGTGCTTGCACGCACCATCCATTAGTTCTTGGCGTAGTATTCCACCACCAGGTTCGGTTCCATCTGCACCGGATACGGCACATCGCCCAAGCCCGGCGTGCGGACGAACTTCACGATCATCTTGTTGTGGTCGACTTCCATGTAATCCGGCACATCGCGTTCTGTCAGCGCAATCGCCTCCAGGATCAACGCCATCTGACGCGACTTTTCGCGCACCGCGATGATGTCGCCTTCCTTCACACGGTAGGACGCGATGTTCACGCGCCCGCCGTTCACCGTCACATGGCCATGGTTCACGAACTGCCGTGCCGCAAAAATCGTCGGCACCAGTTTCGCGCGGTAAACCACCGCATCCAGACGACGCTCCAGCAGACCCACCAGCATCTCGCCCGTGTCACCTTTGACGCGTTCAGCCTCGGTATAGATCTTGCGGAACTGCTTTTCCGTCAGATCGCCGTAGTAACCCTTCAGTTTCTGCTTGGCGCGCAGCTGTGTGCCAAAGTCCGACAGCTTGTTCTTGCGGCGCTGGCCGTGCTGGCCCGGGCCATATTCGCGCTTGTTCACCGGGGATTTCGGGCGGCCCCAGATATTTTCGCCCATACGGCGGTCAATTTTGTACTTGGCAGACGTGCGTTTTGTCACGGCTGATCTCCTTCATGCGTTACGAAGGGCGTTGTCCTTTGGTCTTGAGACCTGACAGGTTTCCCTTTGCAGGGGCCACCAACACCAATGAAAAGCGCCGGAATCGCTTCCGGCACTGAGCGGCTTATAAACGCGGTTGCGGCAGTGTCAACACACCCGCCAGTCATGCCGCAGGATCGCCGCCTCGGCCTGCGACAGGCACCGCCGCGCCGGATCGCCATAGCCGTCGATCACGCCGCCCAGAACTGCCCGCTGCCCCGCATCCAAATCTGCAAAACCTGGATGAAAGCTCTCCGTCTCCAACCCGTTTGCCCAGACGATGTTATGCCCCGCCAACAGCAGATGCACATAGGTTACCTCCCGCGCCGTGTGGTCCCGCACAACCGACCCATCGTTCAGCAAATCCTGCGCCCGCACCAGCACCTCGCCTGCGTTGAACAAGGCCTGCGCCGATGCCCCCCGCACCAGCATCCGGTGCTGTGGCGATACCACCAAATCCGCATCCGGCCGCCCCACGCCCAAGGCCCCTGCCCGAAACCGCACCGGCCGCAGATGCGGCATCGCGTACAACCGCCCACCGTTGAGATGCCATTGCCCTCGCCAGATCACCGGTTGTGCGCCGTTATCCTTGGTCTGGATCAGGTCGCCTTCGTACAGATCGTCAATCAGTCGCGGGCCAAAGGGCGTCGCAATCCGCGTGCCCGGCGTAAAGCAGATCACCCCGCCCTGTGCCGCCACCAAGGGCCGGCCCATCGCCACCCGCACCACCCACAAATCGCGCCCCATCGGCGGCATCGCGCCCGCAAACATCAGCAACGGCCCACCTGTCTCTGGCACAATCAGCGTGGCCGCAAAACTGCCCTGCCCATCCGTCACCACAAAACCCTGCTCTCTCGCCGTGTCTTCGTCGACCGACGGCCCCACCACCGGCAACGCATCGCCCATTATCCGCCGCACCATGCGGCCTGCGCGTTTGCGCAAATCCGTCGCCCCCTCAGGGGCCTCCAGCCGCAGGATATGTTCGGGTGCGTCCAGCCGCGTGGCCGCCCCATGCCAGCGCCACGCCGCCCCAACGCGCAATGCGTCAGGCGATGCCGCGCGCACCCCATCCACCTCTGTCTGCGCCCAAGAAATGACGAACGTAGCCCGAAAGCCCGTGTCCATGCCTGTTCTGCCTGCTCGATCGTTTTTTATCGTTGAGGGTAGGTTAGCAGGCACGGCCCTGTTTGGCTATGGCCGCAAAGCCACACTCCGCGTCAGAACTTGAAGTCCACCCGCACCGACCCCAGCACCTGCCCTTCGTCCTGCCCCTCAAACTCCGGTGACAGATAGGTCAGCCCGTAAAATGCATCCGCCTTGGCCCCTTGCCAGGCTACACCCGCCCGCAACCGTTCGCGGTGTACCGACAAGACCGCCGCCCCACCCGTCGGCAGATAGGCTGACCCGAACATCCGCGCCACATCACCACCCATCGTAAAGCTCAGGCCCTTGTTGGCCCCCGCAATGCCCTGATACCGCTGCCCTGTGCCCTGATCCCGCAGCATCAAGGCCCCGTCCCAGGCCCCGCCAATCACCACATCACCCCCCGCCCGCAACAGCGTTTCCGCCCCCGCCTGCGCTTCCATAAACGGGCGCAGCGTCACATGGTCGCCCAGCCGAAAGGATTGTCCCACCTCAAACACCAATGTCGGGCGCAGCTGATTGCCGATCTGATCACCCAGCACGGTCGGCACATCCATCCCCAGAACCTCATGCGCCCGCGTCTGAAACCGCCCCAACCCCGTTTGTGGCCCGATCACCACAAGGTCCGCCCCCACCGACGCCTCCGCCTGCCCCATGCTGAAATGTGTATGCAACCCCAGCGCAATCGTGCCCGCATAGCGCCTGTCGCCCGGCGCGGGCGCGGTCAGACTGGCCGGTGCAATGATATCCGCCCGCAACCGGAATTCCAGAACCTCGCCCGGCGCGGCGGGCAAAGCGGCATCCCATGCAGGCCCGCGCAGCACGCTGATGACAGTGCCCCCGGTGCGCCACCGGTCATGCCCATCGCCCGACGCATCATTGCTGAACAACCGCCCAAACCCCAGCACCACGCGATCTTGCGCCATGGCAGGCATCGCGCCTGACAGCACGACAAACATCACCGTGACAAGCAGCTTTCGCATCGCAGGGGCCCCCAAGCCGTTGTGTACGATAACATACATGTGACGTTTAGCCACCGCCCCGCCATCGGCGAAATCCCGGCCTTGGCAAAAACGTTACCTGACTCAGTGTAAGGAATTGGTTAACGCTAAGGCAACATCATGGTTTTTCAGTGGGTTTTCCGATGAGCGAAGAATTCCGCGTCAACACATATCAGAACAACTGGCAGCGCAACCCTGACATAACCAGCTTTGCCGACGGCAGTTTTCTGGTGACGTGGGACAGCTATTTTGACAACTATGACGACAGTGGGCTCGAATTAACCTACCTCGCTGGTCAACGGTATGATGCGTCAGGCCGCCGTGACGGTGGTGAGATTATCATCGACGCCGTCAACGGTTGCGTGTCCGAAACCGCCAGTGTGACAAAGCTGAAGGATGGCGGCTACGTCGTCACCCACATCTTTGATAACTCCGATCCCATCTTTACCGAACGCACCAAAATCTACGCCACCGTTTTCAACGCCGACGGGTCCGAACGCAAAGCCTCGTTCCGCGTTGATACCGTGACGGCCGTTGACGCCATCACCCCCGAGGTTGTGGCGCTGGGCAATGGCGGGTTTCGCATCAGCTATGATGCCAGCCGCTCCTCCTTTCTGGCGGACGATATCTATGCCCGCAACTATGACCGCATGGGCAACGCGACCAGCGGTGATACGCTGTTGAATCCCAACCAGCGCCAATTTGACCAGGGCCCACCCGAAAGTACCACACTGCAAAACGGCAATACCATGACCATCTGGCGCAGCGAAGCGAGCTTTGAGATCGGCACCGATCTGGACGCCAATGAACTGCGCGGCACCCTGACTAACGCGAACGGTGGCATTGTCCGCAGCGATTTCAGCCTGGGGCAACTACAGGGCACGATCACGATAGACGGCAACGCCTCAGGTCTTGGCTATGCCCTGACCGGGCTGGCCACCGGCGGTTTCGTTGTATCCCACGTCAGAAATGCCGATGATATCAATGCGACCGCCCCAAGGTTCAGTGACAGTGTCGTCGTGCGGTTCTTCAGTGGCGCGGGCAATCTGACCGCGCGGGATCGCGCCATTCATACCACTGATGAGATTGTCTTTGGCACATCCGTCACGCAATTGGCC
>JANNBG010000206.1:0-3406 GCA_031385205.1 Rhodobacterales bacterium | reverse complement strand
GTCTGCCAGTTGGTCAGCGTGCCGCCCAGCCAGCGGTGGTTCATGTAGAACTGCGCGCAACGCTCGGCTGCTTCGGCCACAGGCTTTTGTGCCTGCCGCTTGGTGCCGACAAACAGGATACGCCCGCCGCGTGCCACCGTATCACGCACAATTTTCAGCGCCTGATCCAGCAAGGGCACCGTCTGCGTCAAATCGAGAATGTGGATGCCGTTGCGGTCGCCATAGATGTATTCGCCCATCTTTGGGTTCCAGCGGGCGGTCTGGTGGCCGTAGTGCACGCCAGCCTCAAGCAGTTGGCGCATGGAAAATTCTGGCAAAGCCATGATGTGTCGTCCTTATCCGGTTTCGATCCTCGGTGTGGCCGTCTCATTCCCATGATGGGAACAACCGGCGGACGTATGGGGATGTCTGTCCATAAGCCCAAGCCACACCTGTGAAGTGCCGCGCGTCTAGCCCGTGGTTACGGGGAAAGCAAGGGGTGGCTATACCACCGCGCGCCGATACAGATGCCATGTTGCATGCCCCAGCACCGGCATCACGATCACAAGGCCCAGCAGTGCCGGAATGGACCCCAGCGCCAATGACCCCGCCACAATCGCGCCCCAGGCCGCAATGACCTGCGGATTGGCCCGCGCCACCCGCACTGATGTGGTCACCGCCATCACCAGCCCGACATCGCGGTCCAGCAGCAGGGGGAATGACACCACGCTGATGGCCAGCACCACCAGCGCAAAAACAAAGCCCACGGCCAGGCCGATCACGATCATCGCCCATCCTGCAGGCGTGGTCAGCACGGTCTGTGCAAAGGCCATCATGTTTTGCGGCGCATCCGATGGCCCCACGGTCAGCGTATAGATCAGGTCCGCCGCCATCACCCAGATGATAAAGATCACCACATGAAACAGCGCGAGGATAACCACGCCGCCAAACTTCGGTGACCGCAGCACATCCATCAGCGCCAGCCAGTTGACCGGAACCCCCTTTTCCCGCCTGCGGCTCATCTCATACAAGCCCACCGCAGCCACAGGGCCGGTCAGCGCAAAGCCTGACAGCACCGGAAACAGCAGCTGCACATAATCACCCTGCAGGGCGAGTGCGACGAGGACCATCCCCATCAGCGGATACAGCAGGCAGACAAAGATCACATCGCTGCGAAACACGCTCATGTCGTCAAAGCCCTTTTTCAGGGCCGTCTTCAGGTCATCATAACTCAGCTTACGGATTTGCGGCGGGGCAGACGCATCGGCCGCCACAGCATCGGCCACGGATGCCGCATATTCCGCGGTGGACCCAAGTGCGCCAAAGGCCCAAGTCAGGGGGTTCCCAATCGTCTTAGGCATCGTTGATCCTCCGGGTGGTGGCGCAAAGCCAAAGGCCAAGCGCGGGAAACAGGGTCATTGAAAACGCCGCTTTGCAACTGTAGCAGAGATTTGGCTGCCTTGGGGTCACAAATATCTCACCCGCGCGATTATCACGCAACCTCTGCGTGCGGCAGCGACACCCGCCGCACCGCGCCAACGATTTTAGAATGCGACGCGCACATCATGCCGCCCCGCGACCCCGCGTCGCACGCCCCTGTCATTTCGCCCCAGAACTGCCTAACTGCGTGGCAGCATAATAAGTGAGGCCGCATGATGGATACCCTGATCCTGTCCCGCATTCAGTTTGGCGCGAATATCAGTTTCCACATCCTGTTCCCCACCATCACCATCGCCCTTGGCTGGGTGCTTTTGTTCTTCAAGCTGCGTTTCAACGCCACTGCGGACCGCAAGTGGATGGACGCCTATATGTTCTGGGTCAAGGTCTTTGCCCTGTCCTTTGCCATGGGTGTCGTCTCTGGCATCACCATGTCATTCCAGTTTGGCACCAACTGGCCCGGTTTCATGGAAACCGTGGGCAACATCGCGGGCCCCCTGCTCGCCTATGAAGTCCTCACCGCATTTTTCCTCGAGGCGGCCTTCCTCGGCATCATGCTGTTTGGTGCGAGCCGTGTGCCGCCATGGGCGCATACCGCGGCCACCTTCCTTGTGGCCTTTGGCACCACGGTTTCCGCCTTCTGGATCATCGTGCTGAATTCCTGGATGCACACACCGCAAGGGTTTGAGATGCGCGATGGTGTCGCCCATGCGACAAGCTGGATGCAGATCATCTTTAACCCGTCCATGCCCTACCGCCTTGCGCATATGCTGCTGGCCTCCGGCCTGACCGTCGCCTTCCTGATCGCCGGGATTTCTGCCCTGCGCCTGCTGCTGAAAGATCGGTCCGAAGGCACCAAAACCACGCTGCGCACCGGCATCATCATGGCCGCCTTCCTGATCCCTGTGCAAATCGTGGCGGGTGATATGCACGGGCTGAATACGCTGGAGCATCAGCCGGCCAAGGTGGCCGCGATGGAAGGCAACTGGGAAACGCAAAGCAACGCCCCCCTGCTGCTGTTCGCCATCCCAAATAAAGAAACGCGCAGCAACGATTATGAAATCGGCATCCCCAGCCTCGCCTCCATCATCCTGACGCACAAGGCGGGTGGCGTCGTGCCCGGCCTGAACGACTTTGTCGCCGCCGATGGCACCATTGAACACCCGCCCGTGTTGCAAGTCTTCTGGGCCTTCCGCGTCATGGTCGGCACCGGCATGCTGATGTTGCTTGTCTCGTGGTTCGGCGTTGGCCTTCTGTGGCGCAAAGGCGCGGCGCAGATGCCGAAACTCTACCTCATCGGCCTGTCAGGCATGGCCTTCATCGGCTGGGTCGCCACGCTTGCGGGCTGGTACACCACCGAAATCGGCCGCCAACCTTGGCTGGTATCGGGCGTTCTGTCCACCAAAGCGGCGGTCAGCGATGTGCCCACGCCCATGGTGCTGTCATCACTGATTGCCTACCTCGCCGTCTATGGCGCGTTGATGTTGGCCTACATGTGGGTCATCACTTACCTGGCGACCAAGGCCGCCAAGGGCGAACCCATCCCCGACATGCGCGTCACCAGCCCCGCGCCCGATATGATCCCGGCGGAATAGCAACATGGACGCTTGGCTTCCCTTCATCTTCGCGGGCCTGATGGGCGCGTCCATCCTGATCTATGTCATCCTTGACGGTTTCGATCTGGGCGTGGGCATCCTCTTCCCCTTCGCCACCCCGGATGAACGCGATACCATGGTCGCCTCGATCGGCCCGTTCTGGGATGCCAATGAAACGTGGCTGGTGCTGGCCATCGGCCTGCTGCTGGTGGCCTTTCCCATGGCGCATGGCGCGATCCTCACGCAGTTGTATCTGCCCGTCACCATCATGCTGATCGGGTTGATCCTGCGCGGCGTCGCGTTTGAATTCCGCGCCAAGGCACCCCAGTCACAAAAGCGGTTCTGGGATGGGGCGTTCTGGCTGGGCAGCCTGCTGGCGGGCCTGACCCAGGGCT
>JANNBG010000604.1:0-4836 GCA_031385205.1 Rhodobacterales bacterium | reverse complement strand
GGCGAATGTGGATGAGGTGGTGGCCACCATCCGCTCCTCCGCTGACCCTGCTGAGGCACGCGAGCGGTTGATGACCCGGCGCTGGCCAGCGGGTGAAATCATCCCGTTCATCAAGCTGATCGACGACCCCACCCATCCGGTCAATGACGACGGCACCTATAACCTGTCGGAAATTCAGGCCCGCAACATTCTGGACCTGCGCCTGCAACGTCTGACGGCCTTGGGTGTAAAGGAAATTACGGCCGAGCTGCTGGAACTGGCCGCCAAGATCAAGGATTACCTTGAAATTCTGGGGTCGCGCGACCGCATCATGGCGATCATTTCGGATGAATTGCGCGAGGTGAAAGCCGCCTTCGCGGTACCGCGCCGTACCGAAATCGTCGATTGGGCCGGCGATATGGAAGACGAAGACCTGATCGAGCGTGAGGATATGGTCGTCACCATCACCTCTGGCGGTTACATCAAACGCACGCCTTTGGCCGAATTCCGCGCGCAAAACCGCGGTGGCAAGGGTCTGGCCAGCATGTCGACCAAAGAGGATGACGTGGTCACCACCCTGTTCGTGGTCAATACGCATACCAACCTGTTGTTCTTTACGACCGATGGCATGGTTTACAAACTGAAATGCTGGCGTCTGCCGCTGGCCGGGCGGCAGGCCAAGGGCAAGGCAATGGTCAACCTATTGCCCATCGCGCAGGGTGTGTCCATTGCAGCCCTCATGCCAGTGGACGTGCCGGAGGAGGAGTGGGAAAGTCTGCAGATTGTCTTCGCCACATCCGATGGCGATGTGCGGCAGAACGACCTGTCCGATTTCACCAACGTCATGCGCAACGGCAAAATCGCGATGAAATTGCCCGAAGGTGTGACGCTGGTAAACGCGGCCATTGCGGATGAGAATGACGATATCATGCTGGTCACCGCTTTGGGGCGCGCGATCCGCTTTCCGACGACTGAGATCAGGGTGTTCAAATCGCGTGGATCCACCGGCGTGCGCGGCATTCGGGTGGGAGCTGGCGATAGCGTGGTTTCCATGGCGATCATCCGGCATTTTGAGGCGGACCCTGATGAACGCGCGGCGTATCTGAAACAACGCCGCCTGATGGCAGGCGTGGTGGAGGATGAAGCGGATGATGAGGATGAAGCGGTGGCGGAAGGCCAGTTGTCACCAGAACGCTATGCGCAGATGTCGGCGGCAGAGGATCTGATCCTGACGATTACGACGTCCGGGTCGGGTAAACTATCCTCAAGCCACGACTATCCGGTGCGCGGGCGCGGTGGGATGGGCGTCAAGGCGATGGATGGTGCCATGCGCGGCGGGCCGCTGGTGGCATCCTTCCCGGTGGAGATGACGGATCAGATCATGCTGGCGACCAGCACGGGCCAGTCGATCCGGGTGCCGGTGGACCAGATCTCCTTCCGCTCCCGCTCGGCAGGTGGGGTGCGCGTGTTTAACACGGGCGGCGATGAGGAAGTGGTATCGGTGGCACGGGTGGCTGAACAGGGGGATGAGTGATGGAACGTTGGCTGCCTCTGGCACTATTTGGTTTTTGTTTCGGAGCGTTGATGATCGGGTTATCAAGGTATCAAGCTGCACGGTATAATCGGTATCTTATGCGACACGGCGACGAAACCGCTAGAATAGCAGAGGGGCAGAACAAGATCATAGCGCAACAAGAACGGTCTATATTGATAAGTGAACGAAATGCTGCAGCCATTGAACGCATCGCGACGGCCCTTGAAAATCGAAAATCTTAGGTCACACCTCTCTAAGTTAGCTATTGCAGGGAAAACAGTCACTTATCGAATTCTTGCGCAAGAGTTTTCTGTAAGAATTGCCGAGTTGACGAAGTCCTTGGAGGCCCTTATGGCCGAAGACGCAGCGGCGGGGCGACCCTTGCTAGCCGTTGTGTGCGAGGGGCGGCTATTGGGTGGCATGCCTGCGCGGGGGTTCTTTGAGGCGGCGGCAGCCTTGGGGCGGGATGTGTCGGACCCGGTGGCGTTTGTGGCATTGGAACGGGCGGCTTTGGTGACACAAGCCGGGGACCAGCCCCCGGACCTCCGGGATAGTTAGGGACAGAGGAAGTTGGCAGACACACTTCACATCATCGGCGGCGGCATGGCAGGGGCCGAGGCGGCCTGGCAGGCAGCGCAACAGGGCGTGCCTGTGGTCATCCACGAGATGCGCCCGAAGGTGGGCACGTTTGCGCATCGCACGGGCAACCTGGCGGAAATGGTCTGTTCCAATTCCTTTCGATCCGATGATGACGAACGCAACGCCGTGGGGCTGCTGCATTGGGAAATGACCGCCGCAGGTGGCATCATCATGGAGGTCGCCCGCGCCCACCGCCTTCCTGCAGGCGGTGCACTGGCCGTGGACCGTGATCCCTTTGCCGCAGCCGTGACAGCGCGGTTGCTGGCGCATCCGTTGATTGGCGTGTCTTATGAGGAGGTTACGGAGGTATCTTCAACTGGCAAGTGGATCATCGCCACCGGACCTTTGACCAGCGGTGCGCTGGCCGACAGCATCAAGGCGGAAACCGGGGCCGAGGCTTTGGCATTTTTCGATGCGATTGCACCGATTGTCTATGCCGACAGCATCGACATGGGCACCGCTTGGCTGCAGTCGCGCTATGACAAGGGCGAAACGCTGGAGGAACAGCAGGCCTATATCAACTGCCCGATGACCAATGCCGAGTATAACGCCTTCATCGACGCGCTGCTGGCGGCGGATAAGGCGGAGTTCAAGGAAGGCGAGACGGCAGGCTATTTCGACGGCTGCCTGCCGATTGAGGTGATGGCCGAACGCGGGCGCGAAACCCTGCGCTTTGGCCCGATGAAACCTGTAGGGCTGACGAATGCGCATGCGCCCACGGTCAAGCCCTATGCCGTGGTGCAGTTGCGTCGCGATAACAAGCTGGGCACATTATATAACATCGTGGGCTTTCAGACAAAAATGAAGTACGCAGCGCAAGCCACTGTTTTGAAAATGATTCCTGGCCTGCACGAGGCGTCTTTTGCGCGCATGGGCGGCATTCATCGCAACACCTTTATCAACTCACCCACGCTGCTGGATAATCAGATGCGGCTGAAATCCCGCCCGAACATCCGCTTTGCTGGCCAGATTACGGGCGTGGAGGGCTATGTCGAATCCGCCGCGATGGGCTTGCTCGCGGGCCGAATGGCGGCGGCGGAGATGCAGGGGCGCATTTTGCCGCCACCACCGCATGAGACGGCGATGGGGGCGTTGATCCACCACATCACGGGCGGGGCAGAGGCAAAGACGTTTCAGCCGATGAATGTGAATTTTGGCCTGTTCCCGCCAATTGACGCCAAAGGCGGTCGCAAAGGCCGCAAAGACCGCTACAAGGCCTATACTGACCGCGCAAAACAGGCGTTCACCGCGTGGCTTTCGTAACGCGTTTCGCGCCATCCCCCACCGGGCCCCTGCATCTGGGGCACGCCTATTCGGCGATACTGGCACATGACATGGCGATGCGTGAGGGGGGCACTTTCCTGTTGCGGATCGAGGATATCGACCAGAGCCGTTGCCGCCCCACATGGGAACAGCAGATTTACGATGATCTGGAATGGCTGGGATTGTGGTGGCCTGACCCCGTCATGCGGCAGTCTGAACGGTTGCTCGCTTACAACGCCAATTTGAACTGGTTGTGGGAACGTGACTACCTTTATCCCTGCACCTGCTCACGGCGCGATATCATGGATGCAGCATCTGCCCCACAAGAAGGCGTGCCGCTGACGGGCCCGGATGGTGTGATCTACCCCGGAACCTGTGCGCAAAGGCATCACAGTCTGCCGCGCAGCATGACGCCGCGTCCCGTTGATGCATCCTTGCGTCTGGCAATGTCCTGTATTGGCTTTACCGCAGAGGCGCGGATTGGCGGCGCGCGTTGGTATTTCCGTGAAGAAGGACCGGACCACAAGGGCATCGTCGAGTTTTCGCCGGAAAGTCTGGTGCATGATGCGGGTGACATCGTACTGTCACGCAAAGACATGGGCACATCTTATCATTTGTCGGTCGTTGTTGATGATGCAGCGCAGGGCGTCACGCATGTTATCCGTGGGGCTGACCTGTTTGAGGCGACAAAAATCCATGTAGCACTGCAGAAACTCCTCGGCCTCCCCACCCCCACCTACCACCATCACCGCCTGATCCGCGACGACCACGGCAAACGTCTGGCCAAACGTGACGATGCCCGCAGCATTGCCACCTACCGCAGTGAAGGGGCCACGCCGGATGACATTCGCCGGATGGTGGGGCTTTAGACCGGGGCGGTCAGCACGACCTCAACCCCATCGTGAACCGCAGTATAAAAGCAACTGACCCGGTTCGTGTGGCAGGCAGGCCCCACTTGCTCCACCCGCACCAGCAGGGCATCCCGGTCGCAGTCGATGCGTATTTCCACCAGCCGCTGGGTATGCCCCGAAGTCTCGCCCTTCACCCAGAACGCGGCGCGCGACCTGCTCCAATACGTCACCCGGCCCGTGGCAATCGTCTGCGCCACCGCACCTTCGTTCATCCAGGCCAGCATCAGCACCTCACCCGACGCATGGTCCTGCGCCACCACGGGGATCAGGCCGTTGGCATCAAAGGACAGCGAGCTGGTATCAAACATGGGCAGGGCCTTTGCAAAGGTGTTTGCGGGGTCTATCTATGCTGCAACGCGGGGATTGTCATGAGCGATGCTGACCTTATCAGTCTTTATTCCGCCCGCATTCTGGCGCTGGCCGTGGATATTCCGCATGTCGGGCGGCTGCCCGCGCCGCACGGTACGGCGCGGCGCAGATCGCCCCTGTGCGGGTCTACCGTCACGGCGG
>JANNBG010000161.1:0-3759 GCA_031385205.1 Rhodobacterales bacterium | reverse complement strand
GCAGATCAGGGTGAACAGCCGCCGGGCCGTGTCAATATCAACCTCGGCCTTGCCATCCAGCCGCTCCTGCAACACCCGCGCGCCTTCATTGTGGATACCACGGCGGGCCATGTCGATGGCTTCAATCTGGCTGGGTGGCAGGCGTTTGACGGCGTCGAAATAGCTTTCGCAAATCTGGAAATAGTCCTTCACCACCTGCCGGAACGGCCCCAATGACAGGATGAATTCGGTCAGCTTGGTCGCATCCTCGGTCGCCAGATCGAACACCAGCCGCCCGTCACGGATGGCCAGTAACAACCGGTACGGCCCGGCGTGCACCACACGCCCTTCGCGCGCAGGCAAGGAAAAGGCGTTCTCCTCCAGCAGATCAAAGATCGCCACCCGGCGCTCCTGCTCAATCTCCGCCGTCGGCCGCGCAAGGCCGCGTTCGTCGATCTCCACATGGCACAGATAGGTCATGTAGCCCCCCCGTTCAGCCGGTCCAACCGCGCCCGCACGCTCATCCCATGCGCCGACAGCCCTTCTGACATGGCAAGCCTTTCCGCCGCAGGCCCAATCGCCGCCAAAGACGCAGGCGTCATCCGGGCCATCGTTGTGCGTTTGACAAAATCCATCACTGACAACCCGCTGGAAAACCGTGCCGACCGTGCCGTGGGCAGCACATGGTTCGGCCCCCCAACGTAATCGCCAATCGCTTCAGGTGTCCACTGGCCCAGAAAGATCGCCCCCGCATGCGGGATACGCGCCGCCAAGGCTTCCGCATCCTCCACCATCAATTCCAGATGCTCCGGCGCGATGCGGTTCGCAAGGGCCGCCGCTTCATCCAGCCCGGAAACCACAATCACCGCCCCATTGTCCCGCCAACTCGCCCCTGCAATATCCGCCCGTGGCAGCACCCCCAGCAGCCGTTCAACCGCTGTCGCGACCCTGCGACCCAACCCCGCATCCGTCGTAATCAGAATACTCTGCGCGCTCACGTCATGCTCCGCCTGCGACAGCAGGTCCAAGGCGATCCACTCCGCATCCTGCGCCCCATCCGCGATCACCAAAATCTCCGACGGCCCCGCGATCATGTCGATGCCTACCCGCCCAAACACCCGCCGCTTGGCCGCCGCCACATAGGCGTTCCCCGGCCCCGTGATCTTGTCCACCGCCGCAATCGTTTCCGTCCCATACGCCAGCGCCGCAATCGCCTGCGCGCCGCCGATCCGGTAGACCGTCTCCACCCCCGCCAACCGCGCTGCATAAAGAACCAGCGGGTTCACCACCCCCCCCGGCGTCGGCGCGCAGATCACCAGCCGCACCACCCCCGCCACCTGCGCCGGTATCGCGTTCATCAAGACGCTCGATGGGTATGATGCCGTCCCCCCCGGCACATACAACCCCGCCGCCGCAACAGGCGTCCAGCGCCAGCCCAGCACAGCCCCCGCCTCATCCACCCAACTTGCATCCTGCGGCACCTGCCGCATGTGATAGGCCCGGATACGCGTCGCCGCCATCCCAAGCGCCGCCCGATCCTCTGCCCCCACGCGTCCGCATTCCGCATCCATTTCCGCAGGCGAAAACGCCAGCGTCTCCGGTGTCAAGTCCAGCCGGTCAAACCGTGCCGTCAGCGCGATCACCGCCGCATCGCCACGGGCCCGCACGTCCGCAATGATCCCCGCCACCACGGCATCCACATCCGGTGCTTCCTCGCGCTTCATGCCCAGCAGGCGCGCAAAAGCCGCCTCAAAACCAGCATCACGGGTATTCAGGAACATCGGCATGAACGGCACTTTCTGCGCGGGGCCCGCGACACTTAGCGCGGCAATGGCCGTCTCTCAACCCTTCTGCAACTTCCTCTGTTCCTAACTATCTCGGGGTCCGGGGCAGAGCCCCGGCGGCCAGCCAAAAGCACTCAATTCCCCGCACTCTCCATCCGCCGCCCTGCAATCACCCCTTCCAGCCACCCGGGCCGCATTTCCGGCACCGATGACAGCAAAAGGTCCGTGTAATCATCAAATGGCGGGGCCAACACATCCGACTTTTGCCCATAGCGCACCACCGCCCCCCGGTGCATCACCGCAATCCGGTCCGCAATCGCGCGCACCGTCGCCAGATCATGCGTGATGAACAGATAGGCCACCCCCGCCTCCGCCTGCAAGTTCAGCAGCAGCTTCAGGATCCCGTCAGCCACCAGTGGATCGAGGGCTGAAGTCACCTCGTCACAAATGATGAGCTTTGGTTTCGCCGCCAGCGCCCGCGCGATGCACACCCGTTGCTTCTGCCCGCCCGACAGTTCCGCCGGATAGCGGTCGGCAAAGCCCCGTCCCATTTCGATCTGGTCCAGCAACGCCTGCACCTGCCGACGCTTCTCATCACCCTTCAGCCCGAAGTAAAACTCCAAGGGCCGCCCGATGATCGCGCCCACCGTCTGGCGCGGGTTCATCGCCACATCCGCCATCTGATAGATCATCTGCACTTCGCGCAGATCATCCTTCGTGCGCTGCGCCAAGGCCCCCGGCAACACCCGCCCGTCAAACGTGATCCGCCCTGCTGATGGCGGCAACAGCCCCGTGATCGCCCGCGCCAGCGTCGATTTGCCCGATCCGCTTTCCCCCACCACTGCCAAAGTCTGGCCCGCTGGCAGGTCCACAGTCACGCCCTTCAGCACATCAAACGATGTCCCCCGATACCGCGCCGTCACACCCTGCACCGACAGCACGGGTGCAGCAGGCGCTTTCTCCGCATGCTCAATCGACCGCACTGAAACCAAAGCCCGCGTATAATCCTGCCGTGGCACAGAAATGATCTGCTCCACAGGCCCGTATTCCACGCTTCTGCCGCCCCGCAGCACCAAGATGTCATCCGCCACCTGTGCGACAACCGCCAGATCATGCGTGATGTACAAGGCCGCCACCCCGGTATCCCGGATCGCCTCCTTGATCGCCGCCAGCACCTCGATCTGCGTTGTCACATCCAGCGCTGTGGTCGGCTCGTCAAACACCACCAGGTCCGGTTTCGGGCACAAGGCCATCGCCGTCATCGCCCGCTGCAATTGCCCGCCCGATACCTGATGCGGATAGCGTGCCCCAAACGTCGCAGGCTCCGGCAACCCCAGCTTGGCAAACAACGCCCGCGCCCGCGCCTCCGCCTCAGACCGCCCCATCAGCCCATGCAAAAGCGTCGCCTCGATCACCTGCTCCATCAACCGCTTCGCCGGATTGAACGCCGCCGCCGCCGATTGCGCCACATAGGTCACCTCGCGGCCCCTTAACGCCCGCAACCCCGCCGCATCCGCCAGCCGCAGATCCCGCCCGTTCAGCAAAATCTGCCCGCCCGTCAGCCGAACGCCACCGCGACCGTACGCCATGGCTGACAAACCAATCGTCGATTTCCCCGCCCCGGATTCCCCGATCAGCCCCAGAACGCGCCCCTTCTGCACGCTGACAGACACATCATCCACCAGCACCACATCCACTGGCGGCCCATCCGGCGGATAACTCGTCGCCTCGATCCGCAGGTTGCGTATGTCCAACAGAACCTCACCCACCGCGCCCGCCTTTCAGGCTGGTCGTGCGCGACAGCACCCAATCCGCCACAAGGTTCACTGATATCGCCAAGGCCGCAATCGCAAATGCCGGCACAATCGCCGCCGTCACGCCATACACTAGCCCGTCCTTGTTTTCCCGCGCAATCCCGCCCCAATCCACTGCCGGCGGCTGCACGCCAATGCCAAGGAATGACAGCGTGGAAATAAACAGAACCGCGAAAATGAAC
>JANNBG010000601.1:0-4800 GCA_031385205.1 Rhodobacterales bacterium | reverse complement strand
GTCGGACAAGCGGGCGGAGAGGACTTTTTGGTTGCCGCCAAGGATCGTGGCGCCGTGATCGGGGGTTTCGATATTGGCGACGGTGATGAAGCGGTCGATCTGGCCTTGGGCGTTCTTGACGGAAAAGAATTTCTGATGTTCACGCATGCTGGTTTGCAGGACTTCCGGCGGCAGGGTCAGAAAATCTGCACCGATCTGGCCCATCAGGACCACGGGCCATTCGACGAGACCTGCGACTTCGGTGAGAAGCCCAGCATCGGCGACCACACTGCCACCTGTGGCGAAGGCGGCGTTGGTGGCGTCGTTCCAGATGTGGGCGGCGCGGTCCTCGCTATCCAGCATCACGCGGGCACGCAGGAGTTTGGCGCGGTAGTCGTCAAAGTTTGATACGGGGAAACCGCCATTTCCCATGAAACGGTGGCCTTCGGTGGTGTTGCTGGCGGTGATGTGATCGACGGTAAGGGGGACGATTTCAGTGCCGGATTCATCGGAGAGGATGCAGAGGATGGACTGCAAAGGGCGGACCCAGCGCAAGGTGCCGTTTCCCCAGCGCATGGATTTGGGCCATGGGAAGGTGCGGATGGTGGCCTCCAGCGCCTCGGCGATGATGGCGGTAGCGGGGCGCCCCGGTTTGGTGACGACGGCGAAGTAGACTTGCGCCTTTTTGTCATCGCGCAGTTCCAATTGGTCCAGCGTCAGGCCGGTGGCGCGCAGAAAGCCGTCGATGGCGGCTGGGGGCGCATCGGCGCGGGGGCCTTTACGTTCTTCGCGCACGGGGGCGGATTGCGCGGTCAGGCCTTCCACCGTCAGCGTCAGGCGGCGCGGGGTGCTAAAGGCCCCGGCAGAGGCATAGGTCAGGCCTGCCGTGACCAGCCCATCGGTAACCATGCGTTTCAGGTCATCGCGCGCCTTGGCCTGCATGCGGGCGGGGAGTTCTTCGGAGAAGAGTTCGATCAGCAGGTCGGGCATGATTATTCCGTGGTGTTCAGTTGGTGCCAGGCAAAAGCGCGGCCATCGGCGTAGACGGCGACAACGCGGTCGACGTCGGGGTGGATGCCCGATTGGGACAGGAAGGCGATGGCCTCTCCCGTCTCCAGCGCAGACCCAATGGCTGCAGCGTCAAAGCAGTCGAACCAGCCGGGCGCGGTGAGGGGGACGGGCCTGGGGTAAGACTTGTAGGTCTCGGTCAGCATGGCCTGGGTCATGGGGGTGGTGAAACAGGCGCGGAACCGCAGGGGGGAACTATCGGCATCAATGCCGGTGATGTTTTCGGCAAGGATGGGCTCAGGGGTGCTGCTGGTGATTGGGGTCAGCAGGATTTCAGCGCCGGGGGCGAAGGACACGGGTTCGTAATACGCATAGACCTGCAACCAGTACATGACGATGCCGGCAACAAGTGAGGTCACCACGATGAAGCCCCCAAGGAGTTTGCCATTCATGCCGCCCCCGCCTCTGTCATCACAAACGCATCGGCGCACATTTTGGCAAGCGCGCGCACACGGCCGATGTAGGCCTGGCGTTCGGTGACGCTGATCACACCGCGCGCGTCGAGCAGGTTGAAGATGTGGCTGGCCTTGATGCACTGGTCATAGGCGGGATGGGCCATGATGATGGTGCGGCCTGCTTTATCCGGCTGGGCGGCGGCAAGGATGCGGGGACATTCGGCCTCGGCATCCTTGAAGTGCTGGAACAGGGTACCCGTATCGGCCTGATCGAAGTTGTGGCGGGAATATTCCTGTTCGGTCTGACGGAAGATATCACCATAGAGCAAAGGGATTGGCGATGAGGGGTCATTGAAGGGCATATCCATCACATGTGAAACGCCCAGCACATACATGGCAAGCCGTTCAAGGCCATAGGTCAGCTCACCGGACACGGGTTTGCAGTCATGCCCGCCGACCTGTTGGAAATAGGTGAATTGTGAGACTTCCATGCCGTCGCACCACACCTCCCACCCCAGACCCCATGCGCCGAGGGTGGGGGATTCCCAATCATCTTCGACAAAGCGGATATCATGCAGATGCGCATCGATGCCGATGGCAGCCAGCGATCCGAGATAGAGGGCCTGCAGGTCAGGCGGGGAGGGTTTGATGATGACCTGATACTGGTAGTAATGCTGCAATCGGTTGGGGTTTTCGCCATAGCGCCCATCGGTGGGGCGGCGCGAGGGTTGCACATAGGCGGCGGCCCAAGGGCGTGCGCCCAAAGCACGCAGGGTGGTGGCAGGGTGAAAGGTGCCAGCGCCCACCTCCATGTCATAGGGCTGCAGGATGGCGCAGCCTTTGGCGGCCCAATAGCCTTGCAGGCGCAGGATGATCTCTTGGAAACTGCGGGGTGCGGTGGCCTGCATGGGTGGTGCCTCTTGAAAGATGCGCCTTCCATAGGCAAAGGGGGGGGGATGGTCAATCACAGGCGGATGTCGCACATAACGGTGCGGTGCAGGTGGGCTGGATAGAAACGGTTTGGAGAGCGGATGATCTTTGTACGCTGGGTGTTCTTGGGCTTGATGCTGGTTGCAGGCTTGCCCGTTATGGCGCAGGACCGCATCTGGGTGCAGATCGAGGCGCAGCCATCGCTGGCATCTGCCACGGAACGCGCGCGCGCCTATGCAGCCTTGTTCCCGGACGTGGCAGGGTATCAGGTCTCGACCGACTGGTATGCCATTGTGCTGGGGCCTTACGACGTGGCGGAAGGGGCGGCGCAGCTGGCCACCCTGCGGCGCGAAAACCTGATCCCAGGGGATAGCTTTATCGTCGATGGCGCGAATTTTGGGCAGGTGTTCTGGCCAGTGGGGGGCGTTTCGGGCGGCGGCGTTCTAGGCGTGACAGTGCCCGATGTGACGACATCCGGGATCACGGTGGACCCCCTTTTGGAACCTGTGGTGGAGCCGCCCGTGGTGGAGCTGCCTGTGGTGGAACCCGTCGTTCTTGACGAAACCCCCAATGAAGCGCGCCGGTCCGAGGCGGACCTGCCGCGCACGGATCGTGAGGCGCTGCAATCCGCGCTGCAATGGTTTGGTTTCTATCAGGGCGGCATTGACGGGGCCTTTGGGCGTGGCACGCGGGCGTCGATGGCATCATGGCAAGAGGCGAACGGGTTTGAGCCAACAGGCATTCTGACCACATTGCAACGCGCCACGCTGGTGGGCAACTGGCAGGCGGATATCGCCGGGTTTGGCTTTCAAACCGTGACGGACGTCGAGGCAGGCATCGAAATCACGCTGCCCTTGTCACTGGTGCAGTTGGATACCTATACCCCCCCTTTCGCGCACTATGCGCCGGTGGCGGGGTCAGACATGCAGGTCTATCTTATCAGCCAGCCGGGCGATCAGGCGGGGTTGGCCGCCCTGTATGATCTGCTGCAAACCCTGCAGATCATGCCTTTGGCGGGCGAGCGTGAACGGCGTGAAAAATCCTTCACCATATCGGGCCAAAGTGACGCGCTGCATGCCTTTGCCTATGCCGAAGTGTCGCAAGGTTTGGTCAAAGGTTATCTGCTGACGTGGAACCCCACCAAGGGTGCGCAGGCAGAACGCGTCCTGACGGCCATGCAGACCAGTTTCCGCCCTTATGGCGACCGCGCGCTGGACCCCGGCATGGTGCCGATGGACGCGGGCACGAAGGCGGGCCTGTTATCAGGGCTGGAAATACGCAGGCCACTGCTGTCGCGCAGCGGGTTTTTCATTGATGCGCAGGGGTCTGTGCTGACGACAGCAGAGGCCGTGGCGCGATGCGGGCGTGTGACGATTGAACGCGAGACGGATGCGACGGTGCGGCTGGTGGACGCAAGCCTTGGCATTGCCGTGCTGACGCCAACCACGCTGCTGGCCCCGCCCGTGGTGGCCACGTTGCAGCCGGATGCGGGACGTGTGGGGGCCGGCGTTGTGGTGCCGGGCTATGCCTATGAAGACCGCCTGTCAGCGCCGGTGCTGACCTATGGGGCGCTGGCCGCGGCTGAAGGGTTGGCGGGTGAGGCTGATGTGCAGCGTCTGGCCATCACGACGCTGGCAGGTGATGCTGGTGGGGCCGTGGTGGATGGTACGGGTGCTGTGCTGGGCATGGTGTTGCCACGGATCGACGGTGCACAGGTGCTGCCTGCGGATGTGGCCTTTGCGGTGACGGCCGGAGCGATTGCACAGCGGTTGGCGGCGGAAGGGATCATCTTGCCACCCATTGTGCCGGGGGTCATGCTGCCGCCTGCGGATCTGGCAGCAAAGGCGTCGGGCATGACGGTGCTGGTGTCGTGCTGGGAATAGCCCCGGAGCGTGATGCGGAAAACTGGATTGCGGTTTTCCGCACCCATCACGCAACCACGCGGAAAACGGATCAGGCCCGCCAGAACCGTGGCAGCACCAGCAGCAAGATAGCCAGCAACCCCAGCCGCCCCAGCAGCATGGCCAGCACCATCAGCCATTTGGCCGCATCCGGGTAATCCACAAACGTGCCTGTCGGCGCGATGACCGGGCCAAAGCCATAGCCGATATTGCCCAGCGTCGACCACACGCCCAACAGGGCGGATTCCCCATCCACCCCGGTCAGCGCCACACCAACGCTCAACACGCCCAAAATCAGGATGAACCCGGTGATGTACAGGATGATGGCATTCATCACCTCATCCTCCACCGTGCGCCCGTCATATTTGACCGCATCCACCCGGTCCGGCATCGTGATGCGCCGCACAAAGGCCCGCAGCGCCGCAAAGGCGATCTGCACGCGGAATACCCCCAACCCCGCCGCCGAAGACCCCGAACAGGCCCCAAAGATCCCGATGATGAAGGCCACCACCACCACAAAACTGCCC
>JANNBG010000090.1:0-5046 GCA_031385205.1 Rhodobacterales bacterium | reverse complement strand
GGTGGCGCGCCCGAAGGCGTGCTGGCCGCCGCTGCCCTGAAATGCATGGGTGGCCAGATCTATGGCCAATTGCTGTTCCGCAATGATGATGAACGGCATCGCGCACGGCGTGCTGGCATTACAGACCTGTCACGCATCTATACACGCGACGAATTGGTCACGGCGGATGTGATCTTTGCCGCCACAGGGGTCACGCAAGGGTCCATTCTGGCGGGCATCAAGCAGGAACCCGGCTGGATCACCACGGAAACCCTGCTGATGCGATCAAAGACAGGCTCGGTGCGGCGCATGCAGTATCGCAGTCCTGTCAAGGGCTGACGGCGAAGTGCGTATTTAGGCAAACAGAAAGCGAAAGATGACGGGACGGGCGTTCTTGGGGGTTGAAACCTCGCTGACCGGGCGGCGCTGGGTCGGCCCATCGGTCGAGGATGCCCGTCTGGCCGAGGCCATGGCGCAAAGCACAGGGTTGCCCTTGCCGCTGTGCCAGACGCTGGCCAAGCGCGGCGTCGACCCTGCCGATGTGGCGGCGTTTCTGGCCCCGTCCCTGCGTGACCTTTTACCCGACCCCCTGGCATTGAAAGACATGGGGCCAGCCGCCACGCGGTTTTTGCAGGCGGTAGCGGCGCACGAACGCATCGCCATCTTTGCCGATTACGACGTGGATGGCGGCGCCTCTGCTGCCCTGCTGATCGTCTGGCTGCGCGGCATGGGCTGCCGTGCCACGCTCTATATCCCCGACCGCATTGATGAAGGTTACGGCCCCAACGTGCCCGCCATGCAAGGGCTGGCAGCCGCGCATGACCTGATCGTCTGCGTCGATTGTGGCACCCTGTCGCATGACCCCATTGCTGCCGCCAGCGGCTGTGATGTCATCGTGCTCGACCACCATCTGGGTGCCGAAACCCTGCCCCCTGCCCTCGCCATCGTGAACCCCAACCGGCAGGATGAGGATGGCACATTGGGCCACCTGTGCGCCGCTGGCGTCGTGTTCCTGATGCTGGTTGAGGCCAACCGCCAACTACGCACAACAGGCCAGCAGGGCCCCGACCTCATGGCCATGCTCGACCTCGTCGCCCTTGCCACCGTCGCCGATGTCGCCCCCCTGATCGGCGTCAACCGCGCCTTTGTGCGCCAGGGCCTGCGCGTCATGGCACGCCGCGCGCGCGTGGGCATCACAGCACTTGCCGATGTCGCCCGCATGGATCAGGCCCCCAACACCTATGCCCTTGGCTTCCTGCTTGGCCCCCGTGTCAATGCCGGGGGCCGCATCGGGGCCGCCGATCTGGGCGCACGCCTGCTCGCCACCGATGATGTACACGAGGCGGGCGCATTGGCCGCCCGTCTGGATATGCTGAATACAGAGAGGCGTGAGATCGAGGCCGCCGTGCGTGCCGCAGCCATGGCGCAGGCCGAACAACGCGGCTTTGATGCCCCCCTTGTCTGGGCCGTGGGTGAAGGCTGGCACCCCGGCGTTGTCGGCATTGTCGCAGCCCGGTTGAAAGAGGCCGCCAACCGCCCCGCCATCGTCATCGGGCTGGACGGCGGCATCGGCAAAGGCTCCGGCAGATCTGTGTCCGGCATCGACCTCGGCGCTGTTGTGCAACGCGTCGCCGCCGAAGGCCTGCTTTTGCGCGGTGGCGGGCACAAAATGGCCGCCGGGCTGACCGTCGCCGAAGACATGATCGCCCCCGCCATGGCCCGCCTGTCAGACCTGCTCGCCCGCCAAGGTGCTGGCGACATCGGCCCCCAAGACCTGCGGCTCGATGCCCTGCTGATGCCCGGTGCCGCCACCCAAGCCCTTGTCGAACAGATTGAAAACGCAGGCCCATTCGGTGCCGCCGCCCCCGCCCCCCGCTTTGCCTTTGCCGATCAGGCCGTGCAGGCCCGCCGCATTGGCGAAAATCACCTGCGCCTGACCTTTGGCGATAACCGGTTAGAGGCTATCTGTTTCGGGGCCTTCGACGGCCCGCTTGGCCCCGCCCTGCTGGACGCGGGCCATCAGCGTTTCCATCTGGCAGGCCGGTTGGAAATCAACACCTTCGGTGGCCGCAGCAAAGTGCAACTGCGCCTCGAAGACGCCGCAGCTTCGTGATTTTCCCTCTTGCGCAGCCAAAGCCCGCGTTCTAGACACCGCCAGCTAACGTGGCCCGTTCGTCTATCGGTTAGGACACCAGGTTTTCAACCTGGTAAGAGGGGTTCGACTCCCCTACGGGCTGCCATATCTTGACGACAAGATGTTGTTTTCATCAGCAGCAATTGTGTCGACCACCTTGTGTCAAACCAATACTCCCACCACGTCGGATCGGCAAACACGTGCCAACCTGCTGGCCGCACTCTTCAAAGCAACTTCTGATCTTCTTACAGCCGTGGCGGTTGCCGCCCAGTTTCCTGTTGCGCTCAAGATATCCGGAACACTCAATACCCACAGTGACGCAGGCCACAATCTCTGTAATCTTGGCCGCCGCAGTCACAGATGTCCAACCCAGCGCCGTCAAAGTGTTCGCTCTGGGATAACATCGAGGTGCCTTCGGTCTGCAAACCGGAGATATGACGGAAGGGTGCAAAAAGTCGCAAAGGGTGAGAGCGGCGGATACCAAAAGCGTCGCACCGGAGGGAAAGCCGCCGTTTGCTTGTGCAGCGTGATCTTCGGTCCTTGCGCGGTTAGCCGACCCTGAACGATACGAGTGTCACGCGGCAGGAACTTTAGTCACAACGGGCAAGAAGCGGTCTGAACGCGTTGTGGTATGATGCCACCAGAATCCCTCAAAAGCAGCCATTCGTGAAGCTCACTCCGGCGGAAAGCCCGAGACGAGGTGTAGGACCGAAGGCGTCCTAAAGCATCAATGCGTTTCATGTGCTGCGCAACCAGCCGGGCCAGATGCAGGGCCGTCATCGACTTGGTTGATCGAGCCGATATGCAAGCCGTCATCACGGCCCGCCGGATCGGGACGACCCCGCGCACGACCACTCGCGACGGCGATCCGTGGAACATCGTTTACGCCGATCCGCCCCAGACTGATCGCTGGTAGTCAACATCTGCGCCGCACTCTTTCGGCATGGGGTTGTAGTTCGGCCAAGGGCTGGCTGGCAGGCCCCGGGGATCACGGGCATCGTATGAAACACCTTACGTCAGGTTCGAATCTGAATACAAAAGGTATCGTTTACTTTACCTCATCATCCACTTACCGCATCAGAACATATCCCACGAACAGCGCAATGTCCTGACCGAGATACTCGCCAATGCGATGATCATCGGGGTGTTCCTGTGGTATCTGGTGCCGGGCAACGCAGCGGGGCAGTTCGACGGGTCGGACGGTGTTCAGGTCTGGGCCGTGCTGGTGCTCAGGTTGATGGGGGCAAGTATCGTGATCGGGATCATGCTGGTCATTGTCATGACGATCGTCATCCGGGTGGTGACGGGTGAGAAACCGGATCTGGCCCACGATGAGCGTGACCGGGTGATATCCGGCATCCGCTGGACGGTGCAAGGGATCGTCATGGCCATCGGGATGGTAGGGGCCGTCGGTGTGCTTGCGCTTGGACAAGAGATCATCACAACGATGAACCTCATCCTCTCCGTCTGGGCACTTGGCGATACGGCAGGCAATCTGGCCAAGCTTTATGTCTATCGCCGGGGTCTCTAGGTGGCGCGGATCGGGAACACCATCCGCCGCCTGAGGTTCGACGCAGGCGAGATGACGCAAAAAGACCTTGCCGCGCATGTCGGCGTGACGCGGCAAACGATCCTTGCGATCGAGAACGGGAAACACGCGCCCACGGTGGAGCTTGCGTTCCGCATCGCGCGCCGTTTCGGCGTCGGTGTCGAGGACGTGTTTGCCTATCACGACGATTGATCGTCTCAACGAAAGAGACCTGCTATGGTCCACGCTTTTGCGCGGCCAATGCCGCTAGCTAGTCCAAGCATCAACAAACAAAAAGAAAATCGGAACTGTCTGAGACAGTATGACGAAGGGGATTATACAGGCCTGCGGGCTGCCGCTTTCCCCTGATTTTCGCCGAACTGATGGGATTGCCAAAAGCAATCCCTTGCGCCTGCAACGCCTTTGCCTAAAGTGCAGGCAAATTTGGGTAGGAGCCTTCCGTGCGCGTAGTGTTTTCGGCATTTCTGATCGTCGCCTCCTGTTTTGCATCCCTCGCACAGGCCGCGACCTGCAGCAGCACCGGCGGCGGGTATGAGGCCTGGAAAACCGAGATGGCGGGTGAAGCGGCAGCCCAAGGCGTGGGTGACCGTGGCATCAAGGCCCTGATGGGCACCAGCTATTCCAAAGCCACCATTTCCGCCGACCGCAATCAAAAGTCCTTCAAATACAGCCTTGAGAAATTCCTCAACGTCCGTGGTGCCGATACCATCATCGCCCAGGGCCGTAAGCGTCTGGCCAAGAACCCCGACTTTTACGCCGGGCTGGAAAAGGCCTATGGCGTGCCTGCGGGCGTCCTGCTCGCCATCCATGGCATGGAAACCAGCTTTGGCGGCTTTATGGGTGATACCAATGTCGTCTCGGCCATTGCCACCCTCGCCTATGACTGTCGTCGGACTGATTTCTTCACCCCCCACCTGATTGCCGCCCTCATCCTTGTTGATCAGGGCGCCATCAGCGCCAAATCCGTTGGCGCAAAGCATGGCGAACTGGGCCATACCCAGTTCCTGCCCGGCAATGCCCTGCGTTACGGCGTTGATGGCAACGGCGACGGCGTCGTCGACCTCACCAACCAGACCGATGCCCTGACCAGCACCGCCAACTATCTGGCCCAAAAGGGCTGGCAGGCCGGTGCCGGATATCAGGAGGGCGAGCCCAATTTTGCTGTGCTGAACGAATGGAACGCCGCCACCGTCTACCAAAAGGCCATCGCCATCATGGGCGCCAAGATCGACGGCTGAAAAGGGCTTGCGGCGGGGCGTCGTGTCGCCTAGAGCGTGTCGCTTTCAATTGCGACCATACCCTGCGGCCATGAAGTAGTTTCGGCATTCCTGCGGCTGGAACAGGTCGCAAACCTCACCGACTTGTCGCCAGAGAGCGTGGTAGG
>JANNBG010000008.1:0-2122 GCA_031385205.1 Rhodobacterales bacterium | reverse complement strand
CCCCAACAAAAAATCCCGAAAAGCCAAGGGCTTCGGGATATGCGGTCGCACCCAGAACCCTTTTAGCGGTTTGTTTAACGTGGCCCGCAATCCGGTATCAAAGCACCAAGGGCCATGAATACGCGCGCTGATGCACCCCGTCAACCCTTGCAACCGCTGCATTTGCCGCCATGCTGGGCCCAACCGAAAGAGGCCCGTCATGACCATCGACCTGTATTACTGGCCCACGCCCAACGGCTGGAAAATCACCATCGCGCTGGCCGAAATGGGCCTGCCCTATACCCTGCACAAAGTGAACATCGGCACGGGCGATCAGTTCAAGCCTGACTTTCTTGCCATCGCCCCCAACAACCGGATGCCAGCGATTGTGGATAGTGAGGGCCCGGATGGCGCGCCCATCGCGATCTTTGAATCCGGCGCGATCCTCCAGTATCTGGCGCGCAAAACGGGCTTGTTTTGCGGCCCCACGCAGCGCGACCGTATTGCCGTGGACCAGTGGCTGATGTGGCAGATGGGCGGCGTGGGGCCCATGGCGGGGCAGGCGCATCACTTTTTGCACTACGCGCCGCAGTTGGACCCAGCCCAGGTGCTGCCCTATGCGCAAAACCGTTATCGTACGGAAGTGGGCCGTCTGTATGGCGTGCTGGACCGCCAACTGGCCAAGGCCGAATTCGTGGCGGGTGACTTTCTGTCCATCGCCGATATGGCGATCTGGCCATGGACCCAAGGCTGGCAGCGGCAGGAACAGACGCTGGATGACAAGCCGCATTTCGCCCGCTGGCTGGCGACCTGTGCCGCGCGACCCGCCTTTGTGACGGGCAAGGCGGTAGGGGCAGACTGGTCCACACCGGGGCCGATGGACAAAAAGGCGCAAGAGGTGCTGTTTGGCAAACGCTAGGGCGAAGGGTCAAATTTGTTCGAACAAAGTTGCAAAATCCTTCGAAGGATTTTGGTCTGTCGCCCTGCCGCATTGACCCCATCCCCATTTCCCGCCACATCTGCGCGCCTGATGATCGACCTACGCCCCATTGCCTATATCACTGGCCGCATGTTGATCGTGCTGGCCATTCTGATGCTGGTGCCTGCGCTGGTCGATCTGCGGCTGGGCGAGGATAACGGCAATGATATCCTGGAACCCGCGTTCTTTACCGGCGCCGTCGGGGCGCTGGTATCCATTGCTGCGCACAATGCCATCGGTGTGCCGCTGAACGGACGGCAGGCCTATCTGTTGACCGTTGTGATCTGGGTCGTGATCCCCTTTTTCGCCGCCTTGCCGCTGATCACGGGCGCCCCTTACTTGTCCCTGACCGATGCATATTTTGAGGCGGTGTCGGGCATTACCACCACCGGGGCCACGGTGATCGTGGGGTTGGATGACCTGCCTGCAGGGATGAACCTGTGGCGTGGCATGCTCAATTGGCTGGGCGGTCTGGGCATTGCCTTTGTCGCGATGATCTTTCTGCCGGTCATGCGCGTGGGCGGCATGCAGTTTTTCAGGACCGAAAGTTTCGATACCTTTGGCAAGGTTCTGCCACGCGCCACCGACATTGCCCGGCAGTTGGTGGTGGTTTATGCGGTGCTGACACTGGCCTGCATGGCAACCTATGCGGCTATCGGCATGACGCCGCTGGATGCCGTGGTGCACAGCTTTGCCACCATCTCTACCGGTGGCTTTTCGCCGCGTGATGCATCGATGAGCGTTTATGCGGGGGCGGGGGAATATGCCGGAGCGCTGTTCATGGTGCTGGCCAGCCTGCCCTACATCCGCTTTGTGCAACTGCTGAACGGCCAGCCGGGGCCGTTGTGGCGCGATGCACAGGTGCGTGGATATCTGCGCATTCTGACGGTGGCTGTGGCGGCGGTGACGGCGTGGCGGGTGCTGTCGTCTGACATGGGGCTGGAGCACAGCTTTCGTGAGGCGCTGTTCAATCTGGTGTCGGTGCAGTCATCGACCGGGATGTTCACGGCTCCTGGCAGATGCCCGGCAGCGAATTCCTGAGCTGTGCGAACATCCAGAAACATCGGGTGCTCCTCAGGAACTGCATCGAGTAACGATTCCACGTCAACCTGCGGATGGTCATTTCTCAGCATACCGCCAGCGACAAATCCTGCCATGTTGACG
>JANNBG010000802.1:0-2351 GCA_031385205.1 Rhodobacterales bacterium | reverse complement strand
ATGACAGCACCGTCGCCGCCACTGCCACAAAGATCGTGATCTGCCCGCCATAGATCATGCGTGACAATACATCCCGCCCAATCAGGTCCGTGCCCAACCAGAACTCCGCCGATGGTGGCTGCCACTGGCTTCCCGGTGCCTCGGCCACGCCATAAGGCGCAAGCCATGGCGCAAACACTGCCGCCAAAAAGAACGCCCCCGTCAACACCATCCCGATCAACGCCGATACGGGCATTCTCATTTCGGATGCCTCAACCGTGGGTTCGCCAAGATCGACATCACATCCGCCGCAATGTTCAGCCCGATGTAGATCGCCGCAAACACCAACCCGCAGGCCTGCACCACCGGCAGATCGCGTTTTGATACATGGTCGATCAGGTACTGCCCCATGCCCGGATAGACAAAGACCACCTCCACCACCACCACGCCCACCACCAGATAGGCCAGATTCAGCATCACCACATTCACCACCGGCGCGATTGCATTGGGAAACGCATGGCGCGTCACAATCGCCATCGGCGACAGACCCTTCAACTCCGCCGTCTCGATATACGCCGACTGCATCACGTTCAAAATCGCCGCCCGCGTCATCCGCATCATATGGGCTAACACCACCAGCACCAACACGATCACCGGCGACATGATCGCCTGCAGCCGTTCAAACACCCCCATCCCCGGAAACACCATCGCCATCGACGGCAAAATCTGCCAGCGCACCGCAAGGAAATAGATCACGATATACCCTACCACAAACTCCGGCAGTGAAATCGTCGTCAGCGTCACCCCCGATATCAGCTTGTCCGGCCACCGCCCCGCATACCTTGCCGCAATCAGGCCCAAGGTGATCGCCAAGGGCACCGCTATCACCGCCGCCCAGAATGCAAGGAACAGCGTATTGCCCAAACGCTTGCCCATCGACGCCGCGATATCTTCACCGTTCGTCAGGGCAACCCCCAGATCACCCTGCAAAATCCCCGCCAACCACCGCCCATAGCGCACCAGCGCCGGGTCATTCAGCCCGTGTTCGACACGAAAATTCTCTAATGCCTGCACCGTTGCAGACTGTCCCATAATCGCCTGTGCCGTGTCGCCCGGCAGCGCCTCGACCCCCAGAAAGATCAGGGCCGACACTCCCAGCAACAGCAACAGGCCCAGCGCAATGCGCTGGACCACCAGTATGATAATAGGATGCACGCCTACGACAGCCAGGTCTTGACGTGCCCGCGCCCGTTCATCAACTCGCCATTTGGATCATCGACCCAGCCCTGCACTTCATCCCGGATCGCTGACACAAAGTCGTTGAACATCGGCAGGATCAGCCCACCCTCATCGCGCAGGATATGCGCCATTTCCGAATATTCCGCCTTGCGCTTGGTCGCGTCCAATTCACCGCGCGCCGACATCAGCAACGCATCGAACTTTTCGTTCTTGAACTTCGTGTCGTTCCATTCCGCCGATGACAGATAGGCCGTTGCGTACATCTGGTCCTGCACTGGCCGGCCACCCCAGTACGATGCGCAGAACGGCTGCACGTTCCACACGTCCGACCAATAGCCATCATCCGGCTCGCGCTTCACCTCCAGCGGAATGCCCGCCGCCGCTGCCGACGCTTGGAACAACTCCGCCGCCTCAACTGCGCCCGGGAACGCCCCAGGTGCTGTGCGCAGCACAATCGGGCTGCCGTCATGCCCCGATTTCTTGTAATACTCCGCCGCCGCCGCCGCGTCATACTCCCGCTGCGGGATCGTATCGTCAAACATCGGATAGGCCGCGTTGATCGGGAAATCATTGCCGATCGTGCCCAGACCGCCCAGGATCTTGTCCACCATTTCCTGCCGGTTGATCGCCAGCTTCAACGCCATGCGCAAATCCGCATTATCGAACGGCGCTGTATTCGTGTGCATGATGAACACATAATGCCCACGTCCCGCCACCGACTTGATCTGCACCCCCGGCGCACCCTTCAGCAGTTCCACGATCTTCGGGTCCACCCGGTTGATCATCTGCACCTGGCCTGACTGCAACGCCGCCGTCCGCGCCGTGTTGTCGTTGATGACGATGATTTCCGTCTGGTCCGCGAAACCTGAATCCGGATCCCAATAGTTGGCATGCTTTTCAAACCCGATGCGCACACCCGGCTCGTTCACCACAATCTTGTAGGCCCCCGCCCCGATGCCCGCCGCAGGGTTATCCACCCCGCCACCCGGCTGGATCACAAGGTGATAATCCGCCATCAGGAACGGCAAATCCGCATTCGCCGCAGACAGCTTCAAGGTGACCATGTCCCCTTCCGCAATCATTTCCGAAATGCCCTGCACAATCCCCAAGGCACCCGATTGCGCCTTTTCATC
>JANNBG010000794.1:0-1981 GCA_031385205.1 Rhodobacterales bacterium | reverse complement strand
GTCGATGATGGCGCCGACGTCGATGCATTTATCCAAGGGGTCGCCGATGCGCAGACCATCCATGCGGCGGCGGAGTTTGGTGTAGAAACGGTCGGCGATGCCTTCCTGCACCAAAAGGCGGGAGCCGGCACAGCAGACCTGCCCCTGATTGAACCAGATGGCATCGACGAGGCCTTCCACAGCGCTGTCGAGGTCGGCGTCGTCAAAGACGATGTAGGGGGATTTGCCGCCAAGCTCCAAGGTCAGCGCCTTGCCGGTGCCAGCGGTGGCGGCCCGGATCTTGCGGCCCACGGCGGTGGACCCGGTGAAGGCGATTTTATCGACGCCTGCGTGGTTCACCAGCGCCTCACCCGTGGAGCCATCGCCCGTGACGATGTTCAGAACACCCTTTGGCAGGCCAGCCTCGACGGACAGTTCGGCGAACAACAGGGCGGTGAGGGGGGTGAATTCGGCGGGTTTCAGGATGATGGTGTTGCCTGCGGCGAGGGCAGGGGCGACCTTCCATGCGAGCATCAGCAGGGGGAAGTTCCATGGGATGATGGCCCCGCAGATGCCGACGGGCTGCATGCCGGGCAGTTCGGCCTGCATCAGTTGGGCGAGGCCTGCATGGTAGGTGAAATGGCGGGCGACAAGAGGGATGTCGATATCGCGGCTTTCGCGGATGGGTTTGCCATTGTCGAGGGTTTCCAGCACGGCGAACAGGCGGGATTGTTTCTGCACCAACCGCGCCAAGGCATAGAGGATACGCGCGCGCTGGTGGCCGGGGGTACGCGCCCATTTGGGGGCCGCTTTGCGGGCGGCAGTAACGGCGTGGTCGATGTCTGTGACGGTGCCTTGGGTGATATGGGCCAACACGGCCCCGGTGGCGGGGTTCTTTGTGGCAAACGTGTCACCGGGGGCGGTGAAGGCGCCGTTGATCCAATGGCCAAAGGTTTTGTGCGTGGCGATCCATGCCAGCGCCTCGGCGCTGCTTTCGGGGGCGGGGCCATAGGCCATGGAGTCGAATTTATCGCGGATCGTCATGGTTCATCCCATCGCATGGCGGTTGGCGGCGGAGTAATGCCCGGTCAGATGGTGTTCCAGCTGGCGTTCGATATCGCCCAGCAGGGATGATGCGCCAAAACGGAACAGATCGGGTTGCAACCACGCATCGCCCAATTCATCCTTCATCATCGCCATATATAGCAGCGCGTCCTTGGCTTTTGATATGCCACCTGCGGGTTTATAGCCGACACGAATGCCCGTGCGGTCCTGATAATCACGAATGGCCCGGATCATCGTCAGCGTGACAGGCAGGGTGGCATTGACCGACTCTTTACCCGTCGAAGTCTTGATGAAATCCGCCCCGGCCATCATGCAAATCACGCTGGCCCGCGCCACGTTGCGCAGGGTGCCAAGCTCGCCTGTGGCAAGGATCGCCTTCACATGCGCATTGCCACAGGCGGCGCGCATTTCACGCATTTCGTCATACAGGGCCTGCCAGTTCTGGGTCAGCACATGGCGGCGGCTGATGACGATGTCAATTTCCGCGGCCCCAGCCGCAACGCTTTCGCCAATTTCGGCCATACGCAGGTGCAAGGGCGACAGGCCCGCCGGGAACCCAGTGGAGACGGCGGCGACGGGAATGCCCGACCCCTCCAGCGCGCGTACGGCGGTTTCCACCATGTCGTGATAGACGCAGACAGCACCCACCGTGATGGCGGGCATGCCCAATGCCTCCAGCATGGCGCGGGATACGGGTTGGCGCGCCTTGGCGCACAGACGCTGCACGCGGCCCGGCGTATCATCGCCCGAAAGGGTGGTCAGGTCGATCAGCGTGATGGCGCGCAGCAACCACGCGGCCTGCCAGTCTTTTTTCACCGTCCTGCGCCCGCCAATCGTGGCCGCGCGGCGTTCGATGGCCGATGTATTGGCCTGCACGGAGGCGACCCAATCCAGATCGAGCGGCATGCCGTCGTTCCTGGGGTGGGCCAGTTGGGGC
>JANNBG010000707.1:0-1761 GCA_031385205.1 Rhodobacterales bacterium | reverse complement strand
GCGGCAGTTGAACAGCATCGCACTGATGTCATCGACAAAACCCGGGACCTCGACGCGCGGTCCGGCCAGACCGAGAAGCGATGGCGTTGGATTGCTGCACGAGGGCGAGGGTCAGCAGAAACGACGAGGTGAACAGGCGTTGTTGCGGTTTTGGCAGGCCAAGGGCCTGCAGGCGAGCCAGCAATGCGCGGGTCATCAGGGATTCCGGGCCGGGCAGCACCCAGTCAAAACCTAGCAGATCGGCAGCGGCAAGGGGGTCTTTGCGCTGCAGGGGATGGCCGCGGCGCACAACGAGCGAGACGAGTTCTGATGTGAAGAACTGGGTGTCGATTTGTGCGCGTTCTTCGCCTTCGGGCGGGCGGCCAAGGGCAAAGTCGATGCGGCCGGTCAACAGATGTTGGGCAAGAATATCGGACGTGGCCACGATCACCTCGACCACCACAGACGGTTGGGCCAGCCGTGTGGTGCGCAAGACCGGCAAGACGCGGTCCATCGCGGGGCCAGTGACCGACCCGATACGCACATGGCCGACACCGCCGCTGGTAATTTCGGCCATATCACGGGCGGCATCGCGCAGTTCAATGATGATGCGCTGTGCGCGATCTGCCAAGGCGCGCCCAACCAAAGTCAGGGCCACGCCGCGCCCGGTGCGGATGTGGACGGGGGCGCCGACGATCTGTTCGATTTCACCGACCAGCCGCGAGGCGGCGGGCTGGGTGACGCCAATGCGTTCGGCGGCGAGGCTGATCTTTTCGGTTTCGGCAAAGGCGGCCAAAATCCGCAAGTGGCTCAATTTCAGGCCTTTTTGCAGCAAAGTCTCGCGGGTCAGCATGTTTGGCATACCATTCTGGTCATATGACCATCCTGAAAGCTGATTTGACGGATATGAACGAAGATTGCAAGCGTGCCGTCACGGCTTCTTTTCCGGCTACGGGCTGGGAGGGATCTGACCGGACAATGCCGCATCTGCAGGCGGCTGAGGGAGGACTATCATGACCATTTCGCGACGCGCGCTGCTGTCGTTCACAACGGCCGCTACTGCCGCATGGGTTGTTGGCTTGCCTGCTTTTGCCGGCGAGAAGGGGACCATCGGGATTTCGATGCCGACGAAGTCTTCGGCACGCTGGATTTCGGACGGCGATTCGATGGTGAAGCAGTTTACCGAGGCGGGCTATGACACCGATCTGCAATATGCCGAGGATGACATCCCGAACCAGCTGGCGCAGATCGAAAACATGATCACGAAGGGCGTCAAGGCGCTGGTGATTGCGGCGATTGATGGGACGACGCTGTCGAACGCGCTGGATAATGCCAAGGCGGCGGGCATCACGGTGATCGCCTATGACCGGCTGATCCGCGATTCAGGGTCAGTGGATTATTATGCGACGTTCGATAACTTCAAAGTCGGCGTGCAGCAGGCGAATTCTTTGGTCGAAGGGCTGAAAGAGCGGTTTGCCGACACCAAACCGTGGAATGTGGAACTGTTCGGCGGCAGCCCGGACGATAACAACGCGTTCTTCTTTTACAACGGGGCCATGAGCGTGCTGGACCCGTTGATCGCGTCGGGCGATATCGTTGTCGGGTCCGGTCAGGTGGGCATGGATGTGGTCGGTACGCTGCGTTGGGATGGTGCGGTGGCACAGGCGCGGATGGATAACCTGTTGTCGGCCAATTATGGCGACAAGCCGCTGCATGGGGCGCTGTCACCTTATGACGGGTTGTCGATCGGCATCCTGTCGTCGGTCAAGGGCGTGGGTTATG
>JANNBG010000683.1:0-2330 GCA_031385205.1 Rhodobacterales bacterium | reverse complement strand
GCATAGGGTTTGCGATCCGCATCGTCACGTTTGGCATAGGGCTTGGCCCCTTCGGCCCGGGGTGCATAGGGTTTGCGGTCACCATCTTCGCGCTTGGCATAGGGCTTTGGCGCATAGGTTTTTTCAGCTGCTGCGCGCGGTGCATAGGGTTTGTCGCCAGCGGCACGCGGTTTCGGCGCGTATGGCTTTGCATCGTCGCGTTTGACGTAGGGTTTGCGTTCCGCCACCACTTCGGCAGCAATCGCGGGCGCATCATCCTCGACCATACGAGGGGGTTTTGGCACATAGGCGGGCTTTTCGGCGCGCTCTACATCCTCGCGCACGGGACGCGGGGCGGGGGCTTTGCGTTCCGGTTTGTCGAACGTTTTGCGCGGCACAGGCGCGCGTTCGGGGCGGTCCATCGATGGTTCGCCTTCCATGCGTGTCATCACGAGGCCCTCTTCCAACACCTGTTCATCGCGGAAGCGGTTGGCCATGCCTTTGGCGATCTGCACATAGGTGCGGTCTTCCTGCACGCGGATGGCCCCGATGCTGTCCTTGGCGATACCGCCCGCCTCGCAGATTTTGGGCAACAGCCAGCGCGCCTCGGCGCGGCCAGACCGGCCAACAGACAGGATGTACCAGACAGATTCACCAAATTCACCGCGTTCGCGGGGGGCTGACACGGCAGGGGTGGCCTGATCCTGTAGCACTTCGGGGGCAGAGCGGCCTTCACGCCAGAGGCGGACGAAGGCGGCGGCGACGGATTCGGGGCTGAACTGGCCCAGCAGGTTGCCAACCATCGTGCCTTCATCGCCCACGCCCATTTGCAGAGTGGGATGTTCCATCAGGCGCAGGTCATCCTTTGCCTGCACCTCGTCGGCACCGGGGGCTGAACCCCATTCGGCCACGACCTTGGCCCCTTGCAGCAGGCGTTGGGCCTTTTTGAATTCGGCGGGCACGACGATCAGCGCGGACACGCCTTTGGAGCCTGCGCGGCCGGTACGGCCTGACCGGTGCAGCAGGATTTCGGAATTGCTGGGCAGGTCGGCGTGAATCACGAGGTCCAGACCGGGCAGGTCGATACCGCGCGCCGCGACATCAGTGGCAATGCAGACGCGGGCGCGGCCATCGCGCAGCGCTTGCAGGGCGTGAGTGCGTTCCTGCTGGGAAAGTTCACCCGACAGGGCGACCACCTGAAAGCCGCGGTTGCCCATGCGGGCGAGCAGGTTGTTGACGTTGGCGCGGGTCTTGCAGAACACGATGGCGGCGCGGGCATCGTAGTACCGCAGGGCGTTAAAGATGGCATGGTCGCGGTCGCGCGCGGCGACGGACATGGCCTTGTATTCGATATCGACGTGCTGTTTCGCCTCGCCCGCGGTTTGCAGGCGGACGGCGTCGCGCTGGAAAACCTTGGCGAGTTCGGCAATGGCCTTGGGCACGGTGGCGGAAAACATCAGGGTGCGGCGGGTATCGGGGGCGGCATTCAGGATGAATTCGAGATCTTCACGAAAGCCGAGGTCCAGCATTTCGTCGGCCTCGTCCAGCACGGCGGCTTGCAGGGCGGACAGATCGAGGCTGCGACGTTCGATATGATCGCGCAGACGGCCGGGGGTGCCGACGACGATGTGGGCACCACGTTCAAGCGCGCGCTTTTCGGTGCGGTAATCCATGCCGCCAACGCAGGTGGCAATGCGGGCACCGGCATCGGCGTAAAGCCATTCCAGTTCACGGGCGACCTGCAAGGCCAGTTCACGGGTTGGGGCGACGACCAATGCAAGCGGCACATCGGCGAACAGCAGGCGGTCAGACCCGGCCAGAATTTCGGGCGCAATGGCGATGCCGAAGGCGACGGTTTTGCCGGAGCCGGTTTGCGCGGAAACGAGCAGGTCACGCCCGGCGACGCCATTGGCCAGCACGGCCTGTTGCACGGGGGTCAGGGCTGCATAGCCCTTGGCAGCAAGGGCCGCCGCAAGCGGGGCCGCAATTTCAATATCGGTCATGTCTTTTCCCTAAGGGGGCCATTTGCCCCGGTGCCTTGTGCGGCACCTTATTCCCCACGCCTGATGGGCCTCCTCGCCCATGCAGTCCCGGAATCTTTGGGCCGACGGGAGGCGTCTATAGGGAATGATGCGACCTGTATAGCGGGGAAAGTGGCATGCAGCAGACTTGCGCGATTGTGCGGATGGGCCCATGTTATGGGACAGAGGTAATTTGAAGGGGCGGATTATGGACTTTAACGGATTGAGCGGGGGCAGTGCCGTGGGGCTGGCGATTGCCGCATTTCTTATTCTTTGCATCTTTTTGGGTGTGCGCGTGGTGCCACAGTCGGAAAAGCATGTGGTGGAGCG
>JANNBG010000670.1:0-3926 GCA_031385205.1 Rhodobacterales bacterium | reverse complement strand
CACGCATCTGGGGATGATTGTCCTGTATACCGGGGTCAATATCTCGCTCGCGGTCTGGCTGCTCAAGGGGTTCATCGACGAAATTCCGCGTGAATACGAGGAAGCGGCGCTGATCGACGGGTACACGCGGTTTCAGGCGTTCGTGAAGGTGGTCTTGCCGCAGGCGGCGACGGGCATTGCATCCACTGCTATCTTTTGCCTGATCTTTGCCTGGAATGAATACGCCTTTGCCGTGCTGCTGACATCCGGCACGGCACAGACGGCACCCCCTTTCATCCCGACCATCATCGGAGTGGGCGGGCAGGATTGGCCTGCGGTTGCGGCGGGGGTGACGCTGTTCCTGCTGCCGGTAATGATTTTCACCATCATGCTGCGCAAGCACCTTTTGCGGGGCATCACATTCGGGGCGGTGCGCAAATGAGCGGGTATCTTGCAGGGTTGGCCCGGTTTCGCCGGGGGCCGTGGGAGAATTTGGCGACAGTGTTGATCGCGCTGGGTGTGGTCATGCTGATGCAGCCGTTTTTCCTGTGGGCGTTCACTTACAGCTTTATCGTCACGCTGACTGGTACGGTGATGTTCATCATCACCAGCCATTTCCCGGAGTAGTCATGGCCGAAATTGTGATCAGAAACCTGCGCAAGGAATTTGGTGCGTTCGTGGCGGTGAAGGAGTCCTCCTTTACCATCGCGGATGGGGAATTCTTCATGCTGCTGGGGCCTTCGGGGTGCGGCAAGACAACGACGCTGCGGATGATTGCGGGGTTGGAATTGCCATCATCAGGGGAAATCCTGATGGATGGGCGGGACGTGGCGCAAAAGCCTGCCAGCCAGCGGGATATTGCCTTTGTTTTCCAGATGTTCGCGCTGTATCCGCATATGAATGTGCGCAAAAACATCAGTTATCCGTTGATCAGTCAGGGGATGCCGAAGGCGCAGATCAAGGAAACCGTGGCGGATGTGGCGCGGATTTTGGGGATTACGGATATCTTGGATAAGCCCGTGGGGGGCTTGTCGGGTGGGGATCGTCAAAGGGTGGCCTTGGGGCGGGCGATTGTAAGGAAACCAGCGGCATTCATGATGGACGAGCCGCTGGGTGCTCTGGATGCGGAGTTCCGTGAGCATATGTCGGAGGAGCTGCGCGCGCTGCATGACCGGATGGGGGCGACGACGGTGTACGTCACGCATGACCAGCTGGAGGCGATGCAGATGGGCGACAAGATCGTGGTGATGAACCATGGATCAGTGGAGCAATTCGGCACGCCGCAGCAGATCTATGACCACCCGGCAACGATGTTCGTGGCGGATTTCATCGGCAGCCCGTCGATGAATTTTCTGCGGTATGACGGGGCGGTGACGAAGGGGGATACGGCGGTCAGCCTGTCAGATGTGACGATAGCTGTGCCGCAAGTGCAGGTGGGTGTGGCGCTGGGGGCAAGGGCGCTTGGCGTGCGGCCGGAACATATCGTGTTGAACGATACGGGGGCCTATCGCGGGCGGATTGAGGCGGTGGAATATCTGGGGACAACGCAGATCATTACGCTGTCAACGCCATCTGGCACATTGAAGGCACGCGTGCCTGCGGGGCAGATGGCGCGGGTGGGCGAGGCTGTGGGGTTGGCGTTTATGACAGGCAAACTGGCGCTGTTTGATGCGGTGACGGGGCGGGCACTGCTGACGGCTGCGAATGCGGGGGTGCATCATGGCTGAGGTTGAATTGCGGGGGTTATCGAAGGCTTTTGGGGCGACCAAGGCCCTGAGTGGCGTGGATATGGTGATCCCGGACGGGGCGTTTGTGGTGCTGCTGGGGCCAACGGGGGCGGGGAAGACAACGACCTTGCGGCTGATCGCAGGGTTGGAAAAGCCGGATGCAGGCGATGTGCTGATCGGGGGGGCGTCTGTGCTGGCCGATATGCCGGCGCAACGGGATGTGGCGATGGTGTTTCAGCAATACTCGCTGTATCCGCATTTGACGGTGCGGGAGAACCTGGCCTTTCCGTTGCGCAGTCCGGTCATCAACATGGCTGAGGCGGAAATTACCAAGCAAGTCAATGCGGTGGCGGAGGTTCTTCGCATTTCACATAAACTGGATAACAAGGCGACGCAGTTATCGGGTGGTGAGATGCAAAGGGTGTCCATTGGGCGCGCTTTGGTGCGCAGGCCACGGATTTACTTGATGGATGAGCCGCTGTCATCGCTGGATGCGAAGCTGCGGGGCGATTTGCGGGTGGAGTTAAAGCGCATCCATGCGGAACTGGGGGCGACGTTTCTGTATGTGACGCATGACCAGATCGAAGCGATGACAATGGCGACGCATGTGGGGGTGCTGGATGCGGGGCGGCTGGTGCAGTTCGGCACGCCACGCGAGATTTATGAAAACCCGGTCAGCCTGTATGTGGCGACGCGTCTTGGCCAGCCGCGCATCAACGTGCTGCCTGCGGAGGTGTTTGGTGGCGGGCCGAGGGGGGCCACGCAGATTGGTTTGAGGCCGGAGCATATCGGCATGGGCCAGGGGCCACAGGCAACGGTCAGGCGGATGGAGCATCTGGGGGATCAGATCCGGCTGCATCTGGACCTGGGGGCCCACAAGATTATCACGCTGACCGACCGGACGCATGAGCCGGGCGATCAGTTGACCATCCATCCCGAAAATCCGCTGTGGTTTGACGCCAGCGGCACCCGTGTAGCGTAAGGAGACAGCGATGCAGCAGTTTATGAACGGCAAAGATACGCTGGTGACGGATGCCATCGACGGGTTGATCCGCACATCAGGCGGGCGTCTGGCGCGGCTGGATGGGTATCCGCATATCAAGGTGGTGGTGCGCACGGATTGGGACCGGGGCCGTGTGGCGCTGGTATCAGGCGGCGGGTCGGGGCATGAGCCAAGCCACGCGGGGTTTATCGGGCAAGGCATGCTGACGGCGGCGGTGTGTGGCGAGGTCTTCGCGAGCCCGTCGGTGGATGCGGTGCTGGCGGGGATATTGGCGGTGACGGGCAAGGCTGGGTGCCTGCTGATCGTGAAGAACTACACGGGCGACCGTTTGAACTTTGGGCTGGCGGCAGAGCGGGCGCGGGCATTTGGGCTGAAGGTTTCGATGGTGATCGTGGATGATGACGTGGCCCTGCCGCATTTGCCGCAGGCGCGGGGGGTGGCGGGGACGCTGTTCGTACACAAAATCGCAGGCGCCATGGCCGAGGCAGGGGCTGACCTTGCTGCGGTGACGGAGGCGGCAGAACGGGTGGTGGCCGGGGCTGCGACGATTGGGATGAGTTTGGACACTTGCACAGTGCCGGGCAGCCCAAAGGAGGACCGGATCGGGGATGGGAAGGCAGAACTTGGGCTTGGCATCCATGGCGAAGCAGGGGTGAGCCAAGTGGATTTCACGGGCGCGCGCGCGGCGATGGGTCAGGTGGTTGACTTGCTGATGTCGCACACGGGTGACAATGGGCATGTGTTGCTGCTGAACAACCTTGGCGGGGCCACGCCGTTGGAAATGGCCGTGCTGGCGGATGCGCTGGCGCAATCGCCTTTGGGGGCAAAGGCGCAATGGATCGTGGGGCCTGCGGCCTTGATGACATCGATGGATATGCAGGGATTTTCGGTCAGCCTGTTGCCGGTGACGCCTGCGGATGTGACGGCGCTGGCGGCGCCTGTGGCACCACCGGCGTGGCCGGGCTTGCAAGCCCTGGTGCCGGTGGGGATCAGGCCGTTGCCGGACGGATTGTCGCCCATCCGGGCGGTGCCGTCGGCGCATCCGGCGCGGCGTGCTTTGATCGGCCGCTGTTGTGCGGCGCTGATTGCGGCAGAGCGGGAATTGAACGCACTGGATGCGAAATCGGGTGATGGCGATACGGGGTCGACGCTGGCGACGGCGGCGCGGGCGGTGGTGGCGGCACTGGACCGGTTGCCACTGGCGGATATCACGCAGG
>JANNBG010000616.1:0-5102 GCA_031385205.1 Rhodobacterales bacterium | reverse complement strand
GATGCGCCGTTCCAGCGGTTTGCGCAGCCGGAAATAATCGCGGGACAGCGTCAGCACAGATTTCGCCAGCACCGCGCGGAACAGCCAGTCCGACAGCGTGACCTGCACCTGCACCATGCGCCCGGCCCGCGTGTGCCGCGCAATCTGCCAGCCCTCGATCAGACCAAATCCCGTGGTGACCTCGACGCCACCATCTGGCCCACCCGTCACGATATTGGTGGTGATCCGAGTGCCCGCCAGCCGCTCGAATGCCTCACGCAGCCGCGCATAGCCATCGCCCGAGGTCTCGCGGTTGGTCGCCATCAGCAGATCATGTGCGGTCAGATGCAGCGTCCGGCTGACGGCACGCCCGGCATTCTGCGCCGCCATCAACTGGCTGATGCAATAGATCAGGATATCCTTGTCAAACAGCGTGGCCAGCCCCTTGACCGATGGCACCACGGTGATCGTCACATCATTATGCGCATAGGTCAGAATGCGCAGATCGGGGCGCGTGCCCAGCGAGAAAATCGGGTGCTCCATGCTGGCCAGATCATCCTTGGGCAACGCATCCAGAATGTCGCAGACAAAGAAATCACCCTGATGCCGATCAGGCAGCAACCCTGCCCCGCGCGCCTGTACTGCTGCCATGCCCTGCCCCGTTTGCCCGACCTTGCCACATGAACCGACTGCTGCGGCACTTCGTGGTTTCGGTAACACCCTGACCCTAGGCGAAAGTTATCCACAGGTCGAGGTGTCTCTGCGTGCAGGCCGGTTTTCAGCGTGGGTTCGGAATCGCCATGACGGGGGTTCAGAGTCGCCCTATCGTGGGTTCAGAATCGCCTTGCACTGCCACAGCCGCTTTTTTTCTTTTGCACACAAGGCTTTGTACAAAGACATCGTGACTGTAACTATACAATAACTCATACATAACAGAGAAGGTCGCAATCACTGTGCGATGACACGGGTTTGGGTCAGCACAGCACATCATCCTGCAAGTCACGGATATTGCTGAGAATAGACAGCTGATATCCAGATATGTGCGCACTCTATTCCCATGTGCGGTGTTTTAGCGTATCTTGCTGAAAACGCAGCACATGGGGCACGCATGTCAAAAGAATCAGTCCCAGACCTGCCGCCCTATTTCAACCTTTCGCCCGATGCGGCCCTTGATGCACTGACCCCTGCCGTGGGCACCACGCAGCTTGCCGATATCGCCGCGGCCTGCGGGCGTGGCCGTGATGACCTGACCACGCGCGGTCTGGGTGAAGAAGGCCGCAAACGCCTGCGGCTGTTCTCGACATGGGAGATCACCCGCTATCTGATCCCCGTGGCGCAGGCCCATTTCCGCCGGGTGCTGAAGGCCAATCCCACCCTGCCGCAGGGCCGGTCCGACTCCGATGCCGGGGCCAAATGGTTCACGCTGGAGGAGGTGCAAAGCCTGCGTACCTTTTTTGCCGCCGAAGGGCGCAAGTCCAAGGACTATCTGCCCAACCGCCCCAAAGGTCTGCCCGCCAAGATGATCGCCGTCGCCAACTTCAAGGGTGGCGTTGGCAAAACCTCTACCTGCGCGCATCTGGCGATGTCGGCGGCGCTAGATGGCTACAAGGTGCTGGTTGTGGACCTCGACAGCCAAGGCTCGATGACCTCCATCTTCGGCGGCAAGGTGGCCGACGAATGGCAGACCGTTTTCCCGCTGCTCGCGCGCCATTATGCGAGCCACCTGCAGACCGACAACCGCGCCCGTGTGGCGCGTGGCGACGCCCCTGCCCCGCTGGATGACACGCTGACCGAGGCGTTGAAGGTGACTGTAGCGGATGTGATCCAACCCACCCATTGGCCGAATATTGATCTGATCGGCAGCCAGCTGAACCTCTATTGGGCGGAATTCCAGATCCCGGTCTGGCGGATGGCCGCGCGTGGCTGGAAGCTGTGGGATGCGCTTGGTGACAGCCTGCAGGATAGTGGCATTCTGGACCGTTACGATCTGATCTTCTTCGACACCCCCCCTGCGCTTGGGTACCTCACCATCAATGGTCTGGCCGCCGCCGATATCCTGCTGGTGCCACTTGGCGCCTCGTTTCTGGAATTCGATTCCACCGGACGGTTTTTCGACATGCTGCATTCGACTTTCCGGTCCATCGAGGATGGCGAGAATGTTGCCGCTCGCGCGCTTGGCCGCCCGGAACTGGCCTTTGAATGGGATGCCGTGCGCACCATCGTCACCCGCTATGACGGCAGCCAACAGGCGGAACTGGCCGCCCTGATGCAGGCCTACCTTGGCCGCACCATGACGCCGCAGCGGCAGGATTTCACGGCGCTGATCGGGCAGGCCGGCGAGCAGGTGAATGGCATCTACGAGGCCGACTACCGCGACTTTAACCGCGAGACCTATATCCGGGGGCGTGAGACCTTTGACGCGACCTATGCCGCCTTCAAACAGCTGTTGCTGGGGATCTGGCGGCGCGATGAACTTGGCCAGCGGGGCGCTTGAAATGTTTCGCGCGCGAAACATTTGCCGACCCACCGTACGCACCCTTTGCCAGATATCCACTGTGCGGGTGCCTTCTGCCCGCATCACAGGAGGCTGACCCATGGCCAAACGCAGAAGACTGACCCCCGCAGACCCAGACTCGTTTACCCCGCCCATGGTGCTGGAAACCAAGGCCTATCTGCGCCCCGGCATCACCCCACCCCCGATCGCGCAAGTGGCCGGTGATGCCAGCATGACAGCGGCTTTGGCCGAAGTATCCGAAGTGCTGGCCACCGCACGCGCCGAAGGCCGTCTTGTACAACGCCTGTCGCTGACCGCCATCGATACAGGTTACCTCGTGCGCGACCGCCTATCCGGCAATCCCGACGAGATGCAGGCCCTGATGCAAAGCCTGCGCAACCACGGCCAGCGCACGCCCATCGAGGTGACAGAGATTGCACCGGGCCACTTTGGCCTGATTTCCGGCTGGCGGCGCATCACTGCCCTGACTCGGCTTTATACTCAGACCGGAGACGCACAATATGACACCGTGCTGGCCCTCCTGCGCCGCCCTGATACGGCCAGCGACGCCTATATCGCGATGGTCGAAGAAAATGAGGTCCGGCTTGGCCTGTCTTATTATGAGCGCGCGCGCATCGTGGCATTGGCGGTGGAACACGGCGTTTTCGGCTCTGACAAGGCGGCATTGCAGGCCCTGTTCGCCACAGCCAGCCGTGCCAAACGCTCCAAGATCGGCTCGTTCCTGGATATCTACCGTCTGTTGGGCGCAGCTTTAAGCTTTCCGATGGCCCTGCCCGAACGGTTGGGTCTGACCCTGTCGCATCTCTTGGCGGACGACCCGGTCGCGGTGGCGGATATCGTCAGCGCACTGCAAGCCCAGCCTGCCAAGACCGCCGAGGACGAGCTCGCACATCTGTCGCAGTTGGTTGAAAATGTGGCTCTAAGAGCCAGTGTAGAGCCTGTTTTGCTTGATGCTGCCCCACCAAAGACCCGCGATACCCCACCATCTGCGGTACCAGATGCTCAGGAAATCCGCCCCGGTGTGTTCCTGAAAGTCGAAGGTGGCTGGACCAAACCCATCCTGATCCTGTCCGGCCCCAACGTCGGCCCGGGTTTCCGCGAACAGCTGGAGGCCTGGCTGAAAAACCCCTGAAATGTTTCGCGCGCGAAACATTTGGGGCCTGCGGTGGCCTTGATCGTGCGGATATTTTATGCGGTCCGACACTGCACCGGCCGGCATGGCAAGACACATCGAAAAGCAGAAAAATAATGTTTGCTGCTTTTTCGCTAGTCTATACTATCGAGAGCGTAAAACGAGTTGCAGCAATCGGTGTTGTCCTGGCGCGTCTTCATTAAGGTCTTTCAATCCGTGACGAATAACTTGAAATCTGCCGTTCGGACTTTCCTCGGTTATCCAGCCAAGCCATGCTGTTAATGTATATCCTGTTTTTGGTCGTACTGCCGGCCATCATCGTGATCTGGTTCGGGACTGCAACTGTGATGCGCAGGCTTCAGGAACGCGCGCTGACGGTACGCTGTGCCGAAAAGCGCGCGATTGTGCTGAGCTATGATGATGGTCCGGGTGCCATTCTGACGGAACAACTGGCCGATCTTCTGCGGCGTCGCAATCTGCTGGCGACCTTCTTCGTGATCGGTCAAAGGGCTGATCAGTATTCGGACCACGTTGCAAGCCTGCTGCGGGATGGGCACGACGTTGGGGGCCACACGCAAGACCATACCAATGCGTGGAAAGTGACCCCATGGCGGGCTGTCATGGACATGCGCAATGGGCATGCCACCTTGCGGCGCTTGGGGGTGCACCCCCATCTTTTCAGGCCGCCATATGGGAAAGCTACGTTGGCAACGCTGATCTTCGGTCTGGTCGCAAAACTGCATTTTGCCTATTGGTCCGTGGATACACGCGACAGTTGGGAAAAACCTCGATCCATTGCCGCCGTGCTTGCGATGATCAAACGCCAAGGCGGCGGCGTTGTGCTGATGCATGATTGCGACGCGCCGCCCCGGTCCATGAATCCCCAGGCACACCCTTGCCATATCCTCGCATTGACCGAAGCGATCATCGATTTTGCAGCAACCGAAGGATTTTCCATCATACGGTTCAGTGATCTTTTGCTGCAAGCCGTAGCAGCGTCGTCGCCGGGCACGGTCCATGTCTAGACCCATAAAGGTGATCGCTATTGCCTCCGCTGGCGGGCATTGGGTGCAGCTTATGCGGCTGTACCGGGCGTGGCAGGGTTTGGATGTGACCTATGTCACGACAGACCCGGGGATCGCCCCGGTTCTGTGTGACCTGTGCCGCGAACGGGGCGAGCCCGCGCCCAAATTGTGGATCATCCAAGAAGGCAATCGTTGGCAGAAACGGAAGTTGGTCAAACAACTGCTACAACTGATATTCATTATGGTCTGGCTGCGTCCCGATGCGGTGATAACAACCGGTGCCGCACCGGGGTACTTCGCATTGCGGCTTGGCAAGATGGTGGGTGCCCGAACCATCTGGATCGACAGCATCGCTAATGCGGAGGAAATGTCGCTATCGGGGCAAAAGATCCGCAAATATGCCGATCTGTGGCTGACCCAATGGCCGCATCTGGCAAAACCGGGCGGTCCT
>JANNBG010000572.1:0-1730 GCA_031385205.1 Rhodobacterales bacterium | reverse complement strand
TGCCCCGGCGCGACCGCAGCAAGGACGCAAGCGGGGCCAGCAAACTGGGCGGCGCGATGCCGTCAAACCCCGGCCTTGCCCGCACGAAATCTTCGATCCAGTTCACCGACTGCATCAGGATCAGCACCTGCCAGAAACAGGTCGCGATGCCGAACAGGAACACAAAGCCGATCAACCCGTTCAACAGCGGGTTGGTCTTGACGATATCAGCCACCTGCGCATGGATCAACCATGCCCCCACCACGATCATGGCGGTGACAACCATCATCGTCACAATCTGACGGATCGGTTGGGTAAACGTCGTGGCCGTTTCGGCCTTTGCTCTGGTCATTATCGGCCCGGTTGGTCTGCTCTGTGCCTAGCATAGCACCCCGCGCGAATCTGCCAAGCAAAAGCCTTACGCGCCAATATCCCGCACCCGCAGGCACAAAGCCTCCATTTCCACATCGCGCAAGCCAAGGCTGGCCAGATGATCCGCCGTGGCAAACAGATAGTCCCGGTTGGGCCCGCGCATCCCCGTGGCACATGCAATGATCCGCGCCTGATGTTCAGGTAAAAGCTGCCCGGCATATTGCGCATGGCTGGGGTCGATCACAAAGGCCACGGCCTGCACCGTATCGCCCGTATCCAGCACCACGGGCAAAATGGTTTCCAGATAGGCCGATGAAATCAACTCTCGCGTCCGCAGTTCCGCGATTGCCGCATCCTCGGCCCCCGCCTGCACCCGAAACGCCACGCCGTCACAGACCGCACCGTCCATCCGGTCCATTGCCAATACCAGCCCCGGTTCCGCGTCCGTGCCCCGATACCGCACCGACCACATGCAAAAACTGCGCTGCCAGCCCGTCACCCGGCCCAGATGTCGGCCGTCCACCGGAAAGCAGGGATCCCAGATCAGTGATCCATAGGCGAATATCCAAAGTGGTGGCATGGCTGGCCCTTCGCTTGCGCGCCCTGTAAACCTGAAGATTGACCGCGTGAAAAGGGGTGACACATGCGTGCGATGATGTGGAGTGTGGGTATCCTCGCCTGCCTGTGGATGGGCTATTGGTTTGCAGGTTCCACCGCTGTTGAACGCGGCACCAACGCGGTGTTTGCCCAAGCGGCCGGTCAGGGCCTGATCGCCAGCAACCAAGGCGTGCATGTTGCAGGCTTTCCCAACCGGTTCGATCTGACCATCACCGCGCCCGACATCGGCGATGCAAAGACTGGCATCCGCTGGCAATCGCCCGACCTGAAGGTCTATGCCATGACGTGGAAACCGTGGCACATCATCACCGTGCTGGCCAATACGCAGACTGTGACACTGCCGGGGCAATCCTTGGGCATTGTCACCACCGATGCGCGCGCGAGTGTCAAAGCCGTGCCGTCCATGGCCCTGCCGCTGGACCGCATTGATGTGTCGGTGGTTGCCCCGGTTATCACATCAACCCTTGGCTGGACGCTGCGTGCGGATGGGGTGGAACTGCACACGCGGGCTGATGCCACCAGTCCCAACGCGCATGAACTGTCGCTCGTCATCCCCAACCTTGCGCCCGATGCGATCGTGATTGCGGCCACAGGCCTGCCTGCGACAATCGCGATGATCCGGCTGGATGCCGTGGGCACATTTTCGGCACCCTTGGACCGGAATGCCGAGGCAACGCAGCCGCACCTGACCGGTCTGCGCGTGAAAGAGGGCAGTTTGCTCTGGGGTGATCTGACCATCGCCGCACAGGGCGAAATTGCGG
>JANNBG010000538.1:0-3946 GCA_031385205.1 Rhodobacterales bacterium | reverse complement strand
ACGTGGGCGGGACAACGACAGGAGACGTCACGATGGCTAAGGGCACCGTGAAATGGTTTAACGAAACCAAAGGCTTCGGCTTTATTGCGCCTGAAGGCGGCAAGAAAGATGTGTTTGTGCATATCACCGCATTGGAACGTGCTGGCTTGCGGTCTTTGAAGGACGGCCAGCCGGTCACCTTTGATATTGAGGCCGGCCGTGATGGCCGCGAGTCTGCCACGAATCTGGCACTGGCATAGCAGTCGAAAAGCGCGCCCTTACCCGGCGCGCTGTTTCCTTATGCCGCCTGCCACACCATCCGGTCGCGCAAGGCATGTTCAAACCCCACCCGCAATGACACGTTCGATACGGGTGCGCGCAGCATGATCGGTTCCGACACCTCTTCCGGGAAGATCTGTGGTCCACAGGACGCCGAAATCAGGATCACCGGCATGCGTGGCTGGCTGGCATGCAGCAGCGCCACAATCCGCGATGCCTCCACGATCCCGCCCAGCGAATCCGCATCCATCACGAACAGCCCATACCCCTGCGGATCATCCAGCATAGCGGCCAGCGCGGAATAGCTTTCCTCCATCACCTCGACACTGCCACCCAGACGCGACAGTTTGTCAGCGGTGCCGCCTTCGGGCTGCGCCGTAGCCAGCATGACCTTCAATCCACGCCCCACAAGGGTGGCGGCGGTATAGTCAACGGAACGAAACACTTGCATGGCAACCTACCTTTCAACCTGCTCTGTCGTTAACCCTGCCCGCGCAGTGCGGCGGAATTGTGGGAAAAGCCGGGCATTTTTTCCGTTTCGAGAACGACGCTTGCCTTGATTGGGCCACCAGCCCATCCTGTCGCAGCCTCAGGACACCCCCAGCATGCCAGCCCCGGATTACGAAACCGTTATCGACGCCGCGACCTGGGGCTTCATCCGGGCGACAGAGGCCGCCTATCCCGCAGATGCGGTGGGCCTGACCACGGCGCAGCAACGCGCAGCTTATGATGCCATGTGCGCCGCGTTTTCTGCCGGGCGGCCTGTGGGCCTATTGGTGCAGGATCTGGCCATTGGCGGCGTACCCTGCCGCCACTATGCGGGCACGGGTGCAACCGTGGTCTATTTCCACGGCGGCGGGTTCGTGGTGGGCGGGCTGGATAGCCACGATGATATCTGTGCGGAAATCGTAGTGGCGACAGGGTTTACTATCGTCAGCGTGGATTACCGCCTCAGCCCGGAACATCTGCACCCTGCCGCCTATGATGATGCGTTGGCCGTGGTGCGGGCGATACAGGGCCGGGTGATCCTCGTGGGCGACAGTGCGGGCGGAAATCTGGCGGCAGCAGTTGCGGCGACCGTGCCTGTGCTGGGGCAGGTGCTGATCTATCCGGGCTTAGGCGGGGATCGGTCAAAGGGCAGTTCCCAGACCCACGCCCATGCCCCCATGCTGACGCTGGCCGATGTGGATTTCTACGCAGGCATCCGGCATGGCGGCGTCGAGGTGGTGGGTGATCCCACAGCCGCCCCCTTGCAGGCCACCACGTTCACGGGCCTACCGCCAACCGTGGCGTTCAGTGCGGCGTGCGATCCGCTGGCCGATGATGCGCGCGATTATGTGGCGCGGATCAACGCGGCGGATGGCCGGGCGACATGGGTGAACGAAGCAGGTCTGGTCCATGGTTACCTGCGGGCGCGGCATTCCGTGCCCCGGGCGAAACAGAGCTTTGCGCGGATCGTGGCCGCCATTGCCGCACTCGGGCGCGGCGCATAGCCAGCGCTATAGATCAGTCGTGCGAAGGCACCTTGCCTGACGGTGCCAGATAGGGCCGCGTCACATCCTGCAATGACAGATCCAAAGCCTCCACCTCCAAGGCAATCGCCCCATCCCCGGCCAGCGTCAGTATCAACCGCCCTGCCCCCTCATCCCCCGCCACAAACGCCAAATCCAGCACCGAAAGCACCGTATCCCGGTCACTCCGGTCAATCCCTTGCGACTGCACCGTCAACACACCTTCCACCACCAGCACCGCCTGCACGCGTTCGTAACCCCTATGCCCCGCCGCCGCCGCGTCCCGGTCTTCCCAGCGAAACCGGTTCACCATCAGCGCAAACCTGCGCCGCCTGCGGTCCCACGTCATCTCGCCCATCGGAAACACCGCATCCTGCAGCAAGGCCGACAGGACAGGCACATCCTGCGCGCCTTGCGCCAACAGCCGCAACGGCAGGTCCGCACCATCCTCAAACCGTGCATCTATCACGCCGTGATCCGCTGGATATGCGCCCCACAGGCCGACAGCTTCTCCTCCACCCGCTCATATCCCCGGTCCAGATGATAGACCCGGCTCACAATCGTTTCACCCTCAGCCGCCATCCCCGCCAAAATCAGGCTCACTGACGCCCGCAGATCCGTCGCCATCACCGGCGCACCCTTCAGACGATCCACCCCCGTCACCGTTGCATGGCCGCCATGCACGTCGATCTTCGCCCCCATGCGGATCAGTTCGGGTGCATGCATGAAACGGTTCTCGAAAATCCGCTCCTCCAGCACTGAAACCCCCTCCGCCGTGCACAGCATCGCCATCATCTGTGCCTGCAGGTCCGTCGGAAACCCCGGAAACGGCGCTGTCACCACATCCACCGCCCTGAGCCGCCCATTTTTCCGGCTCACCTTGAGGCCCCGTTCCGTCTCGACAACAGAAACCCCCGCCGCATCCAGCCGCTCACAAAACGCTCCCACCAGTTCCAGTCGCCCGCCCAGCAGCTCCACTTCCCCTCCGCAAATCGCCGGTGCCAGCATATACGTCCCCAATTCAATCCGGTCCGTCACCACCGGATGCGTCGCCCCGCCCAACCGATCCACGCCCTGCACGGTAATTGTCGAAGTCCCTTCCCCCTCAATCTGTGCCCCCATCCGCCGCAAACAGCGCGCAAGGTCCACAATCTCCGGCTCTCGCGCCGCATTGCGGATTTCCGTCGTGCCCTTCGCCAGTGTCGCCGCCATCAGCGCGTTTTCCGTCGCCCCTACCGACACTGACGGGAAATCGATCACCGCACCCCGCAGCCGCCCTCCCGGCGCCTTTGCATGCACATACCCATCGCGCAACTCCAGTTCCGCCCCCATCGCCTCAAACGCCTTCAGGTGCAAATCCACCGGGCGCGCCCCAATCGCACAGCCCCCCGGCAAGGACACAATCGCATGTCCATCCCGCGTCAGCATCGGCCCCAGCACCAGGATAGACGCCCGCATCTTGCGCACGATGTCATAATCCGCCGTGTGGTTCGTGATGCGGTGCGAAGACATCGCCAAAACCAACCCATCCTGCAAACTCGCCACTTCCGCGCCCAAAGATTGCAGCAACTGCGTCATCGTCCGGATATCCGACAATCGCGGCGCATTGGTCAGTGTCAGGGGTTCCTCTGACAGCAGCGTTGCCGGCATCAGCGTCAGACACGCGTTCTTTGCCCCCGCAATCGGGATTGTCCCATGCAGCGCCCCATTGCCCCTGACCAGTATCGAATCCATGCCCCTAGCCCTTTTCTGCCCTGACTTTTGCCTGTGCCTTGCGCTTGGCCATATTCGCCTTCAATGCCGCCTTGGCCCGCGCCACACGCACATCTGTCGGCGCTTTCGCAGGCTTGGCAATCACAGGTTTTGCAGGTTTTTCCGTCATGCGCGCTGTCATAGCGCAGCCCTCGTGCGGGGTCCAGTTCCCCCCTTGCAAGGCCTGCAATTTGCGTCTATCCCCCCAACACACGGCGCTGTGGTAGCTCAGTGGTAGAGCACACCCTTGGTAAGGGTGAGGTCGAGAGTTCAATCCTCTCTCACAGCACCATCATTCCGCATTGAAAACGCCGAAGGTTATGATATTCAAGGCCTTATAGGTGCCGTCTGGGAATACAGGACGGGGACACATGGCGGGTATTCGGACGGCTTCACCTTGGAAAGACCCCCGGACTGGAATGCTG
>JANNBG010000507.1:0-4689 GCA_031385205.1 Rhodobacterales bacterium | reverse complement strand
CTGCGCGCGGCCATCGGCAGGCTGGGCGGCACCCGGCCAAAGGCGGCGTCCAGCGCCCCTTGGGCGATGCCAAAGAACCGCACCACATAGGCCAGAACAATCGCCGCCACCGTGCCCGTCAGCAGCAGGCCCGGATCATGCCCCGTCACCGCCAGCACCGCATCCGCCACGCGGTGATCCAGCGCCGCCAGCGGGATCAGCAACCCCAAGGCCAGCACCGCCCCGGGTGCCGCATAGCCCAGCACCGTCAAGGGCAGCACCACCCGCGCCAGCCCGCGCCCGGCCAACCGCAGCGCATACACCATGACCAAAGCCGCCCCAACCGTCAGCACGGCCGCCGTACCCGCCACCATCAACGTGCCCCCCATCGCCCGCAGCAGCCCGGGGTCCGCCCAAACCTGCGGATTGCGCAAGGCATGGCATGCCATCATCGCCACTGGCATCACAAAACCAAAGGCCAGCGGGATGATGCAAACCAGCGTCGCCACCCACCCACGCCAGCCCCTCAGCCATACCGGCTGCACCGGGCGCGCGGCACGCCCCAGCCCGTAAAACCGCGCATTGCGGCGGTTGATCCGCTCCATCCCCACCAGCATGCCGATCAGCAGCAAGACAACCCCCGCAATCTGCGCCGCACCGCCCGCATTGCCGCCATTCAGCCAGGTCGAAAAGATCCCGGTGGTCAGCGTTTGTACCCCAAAATATTGCACCGTACCGTAATCCGCCACCGTCTCCATCATCGCCAAGGCCACGCCCGTGGCAATCGCGGGCCGGGCCATTGGCAGACCCACACGCCAGAACAACGCCCATGGCCCGCAGCCCAGCGAACGCCCCACCTCATGCGCCGCCGCCGATGTCTCCCGAAATGCCGCGCGGGCCAGCAGATAGACATAGGGGTACAGCGCGCCCGACAGCACCAGCATGCAGGGCACGATCGACCGCACCTCAAAAAACCAATAATCCCGCGCCGAAGACCATCCGAACGCCGCCCGCAGCGCGCTTTGTAATGGTCCCGCATAATCCAGAAAATCAACCAGCGCATAGGCCCCGACATAGGCCGGGATCGCCAGTGGAAACAGCATCGCCCAATCCAGCCAGCCCCGCCCCGGAAACCGGTACAGGCTGACCAGCCAGGCCGTGCCCGTGCCGATCACCGCCGTCAGCGCGCCCACCCCCAGCATCAGGATCAGCGTCGTTGTCATGTAACGCGGCATCACCGTCGCCATCAGATGCGGCCAGATATTTTCCACCGGCGTCAGCGCGATCCAGACCACCGACACCACAGGTGCCAACACCACCAGCGCAATCAACAAGGCCGCCACGGACCAGCCCGGCAACTGCCAACGGGGAACTTGACTGTTTTGGTCAACCATCATGCAGCCCGGCTACAGGAAACCCGTGCAACTGTCCAGAAACCTGCCTATGTTGCGCCATAAGAAACGGACAGAGCAGGCCCCATGCGTATCGTCTATCACCTCGGCGCCCATTGCACCGACGAGGATCGCTTGATCCGTTGTCTGCTGAAAAACCGCGCCGTGCTGGCCCAGCAGGGTATCGTCGTGCCGCCGCCAAACCGCTATCGCACCCTGTTGCGCGATACCGCCATGCAGTTGAAAGGCCAGGCCGCCTCGCAGGATACCCAGGCGCTGGTGCTCGATCAGGTCATGGATGAAGACAAGGCGGATCGTTTGATCCTGTCATGGGATAATTTCCTCAGCTTTCCCAACTGGGCCTTAAAGGGCACGCTGTACCCTGCCGCAGGCGAACGTGTGCGCGCCTTCGCGCAAGTGTTTCCTGATATTCCAACCGAATTCCACCTTGCCCTCCGCAATCCCGCCACGTTCCTGCCGCCCCTGTTCAAACGCCTGAAAGACCGCAGTTACGATGACTTCATGGGTGGCACAGACCCCCTGCTGCTGCGCTGGTCCGATGTGGTGGGGCAAATCCGTGCCCAGAACCCGGATGCCGCCCTGACCCTGTGGTGTGATGAAGATACGCCGCTGATCTGGCCCGAAGTGCTGGCCGCCGTGACAGGCATGGCCCCGGATACGCTGCTGGAGGATGCCGATGATCTGCTGGCCCAGATCATGACGGCAGATGGCATGGCCCGCATGCGTGCCTATATTGCGGAAAAAGGCCCACTGCCAGTGGATCGCAGGCGGCGCGTGGTGACGGCATTTCTGGACAAATTCGCTGTAGCGGACGAGATCGAGATGGATGTGACCATGCCAGGATGGACCGCCGAAACAGTGGCCGCCATGACCCGGGCCTATGAAGTGGACGTGGCCCGCATCAAGGCCATGCCGGGGATCACCTTCATCGCGCCATGATGAAACCCGTAGTGTGGGTGCCAACCCACCCCCCCGCATGGTGGGTTGGCACCCCCCCAACGGGTTACGCCATCCCAAGCGCTGACTTATACAGCTCCAGAATGCTTTCCTCTTCCGCGATGTCATCTGCCGTGCGTTTGCGCAGGGCCACGATCTTGCGCAGGATTTTCGTGTCGTAGCCCCGCCCTTTCGCCTCCGCCATCAGCTCTTTCTGGTTTTCGGCCACGTCTTTCTTTTCAGCCTCCAGCTGTTCGTACCGCTCTACAAACTGGCGCAGTTCGTCGGCGGCAACGGTCGAGGACGCAAGTACATCAGACATGGCAGAACCCTTTGCGGCAATGATTGCCCGCACCGATAACCTGCCCATCGCAGGACGGCAAGCCGCGGCCTTGCAGGGCTGGCAGGCTTGCGGTAGCAGGCCCTGAACGCAGGGGGATGCCGCATGACGCTACTGATCTGGGCCGGGGCTGCCCTGACCGTGCTCGGGCTGGTGGGGCTGATCGCCTGCATCATTATGGCGATGCGCGCGCGGCGTGAAGGGTTGACCGGGCCTGCCATGCAGGCACGCCTGCAACGTGTGGTGGCGTGGAACATGGCCGCATTGGCCGTGTCATTTCTGGGGCTGATGGGCGTGGTTGTGGGCGTGATCCTGCACTAGCCCTGTCCGTCGCCAAAGCCCTGTCCCTTGGCAATCAGATCGTCAAACAGCGGTACAGGCTGCCAGACCGCATCGTCATGCGCCCACAGCGCAAGATCGCGCCGCACCAGCAGCAATCCCCGTTGATCCGCCATGAACATCGGCCCCCCCAGCGCGCGCGGCATCTGCAAGCCACCCAACGCCAGCGCATCAATATCCAGCGCCACCCGCACCGCACCGCTTGCCAGTAACCGCGCGCCTTCGGCCATCAGTGCGCCCATCACCCGCGCCTCCACCTGTGCCGGGTCCACCACCACATGTCCCGTCGCGTGCGGCACATCCACGCGCAGCCATGCAGGCACCCCCGCCGTCAAGGCCGCAGCCGCCACGCCTTGCGCGGCCATTGCCTGCAACGCCCGTACCACCGCCGCTTTCAGCGCAGCAATCACCCCCGTGGCTGCCGGGCGCGTGGCCATGACGCGCCACCCCATCTGCCGCAGCGTCGCCGCAAGCGCAGCCCCCATCGCCTGATCCGCGCTGTGCAACTGCACCTCCGCCACACCATGCCCGGCAAGGATCACGCCCGGCGATGTCGCATCCGCAGGCCCCCAACGCACCGCCCCGCTGCCACCGCCCGGCAAGGCTGCAATCACAAGGTCGGCATGGTCCGGCACGGATACGCCCGGCGTCAAACGGGCCCATTCCGCCTCTCGTGCCGCAGGTGTCAGGCGGTGCGCCTGCACCTCCGCCTCTTGCAGCAGCGCCAGTTTTTCCAGCGCGGCCAGCAGTGCCGCCCGGTCCGCATCCGCCACCGTCACCTGTATCCCCGCCCGCATTGCAGGCAAGGCCAGCCGCGCCGTGGCAGCCCCCCACAGGCCCAGATGCCGCACCGCAGCCCCACCCGCCGCACTGCTGGCCATGTGCAGATCGGCCAGCATCGCATGCCGCAAACCTTTTGCCTGCAGCGTGGCCGCCACATCGGCTGCCGCCGTCGCCTCAAACATCAGCCCTTGGTCCAAAGGCAAAACCTGTGCCGCCGCCACGCAATCCAGCATCCGCAGCGTCAATCCATCCGCCCCCGGTCGCGCAGCCGCCACCGCCGCCTGATACACCCCCGCCTGCCGCAAGCCCGGCATGCGTCGCGCAGGCACCTGTGCCGCCAGCGCCATGGCCGCAGTCACCAGATCACCCGTCACCACCTGATCCACCAACCCCATCGCCATGGCGTCATGCGCCGTCACCAGCACCCCGTCGCGCAGCAGGCGAATGGCCGCCCCAGCCCCCACCAATTGCGGCAGGCGTTGCGTGCCGCCCGCATCCGGCAATTGCCCAAACCGCGCCGCCCGCAGACCAAAGCGCAGATCCGGCCCCGCCACCCGCGCCTGCGCCGCCAAGGCCAGTTCAGCCGCCGCCGACAGCGTCAATCCATGCAGCGCCGCAATAACCGGCTTTGCCGCCCCCGCAATCATCCCGGCCAAATCCGCCACACTGGGGGCCGCTTGCGGCTCGCCCATGTCCTGCGCCGCCAATCCCGTCGAAAATGCCGCCCCCGCCCCCATCAGCACAATCACCCGCACTGCAGGATCGGCCAGCGCCGCCGCCAGCGCCGCACCAAGCGCCACACGCAGCGCAGGCGTCAGCACGTTCATCGGTGGCGCCGTCAGACACAGAATGCGCACCTGGCCCCCGCTGGCCAGATCGCGGTCGTCAACGCCAATGCTT
>JANNBG010000505.1:0-3686 GCA_031385205.1 Rhodobacterales bacterium | reverse complement strand
TGTTGAGGCTGACGGCGAAGTGATTTACCTTGTCAAAGACATGAAAGTGGCTTTGTCGGCCAGTTGACGAGATGCCTGACCAACATAGGGCAGCGGCTGACCGCCGGGTGGGCGCTGCGGTGCCAGTTCTAGGCACTTTATGGCGCAACTACTCCTGCAGAAGTTCTACGCGGCATTGTTTCAAAGCGCCTGCCCGTGGGGGCGGTCTGGCGCTGCCCGGCGGGCTTCGCCCTTGATTCCGGGCAAAGACACGTCACACCGGCAACACCGCCACTGCGATCCGCCGTCCCTCGCCCAAGATCACGTTATACGTCCGGCAGGCAGCGGGTGAGTTCATCACCTCCACCCCCATCCCCGCCTCTTCCATCGCATCGCGGAACGCCACCGGCACATGTGCGATTTCCGCCCCCGTCCCCACGAACAGCACATCAATCCGCCCCGCCAGTGACAAAGGCCCCGCCGTATCCGCATACCCGCCCCACGGCCCCGCGTCCCAGGGTGAGATCAGGCACGCCCCCCGTAACAGATGCGGGCCCACCCGAAAGAACCCCGGCCCATAGCCCGAAATCGGCAAAGCATTGTCATAGGTGACCGGCGTCAGCCTCATGCGTCGATATTCGCGTATTGACCCGCAGCCCCACCTTTCGGCTTCTCGCTCCGGTCCAGCCCGATAATCAACACGATGTTCTTTGCCACATAGACCGATGAATACGTCCCCAGCACGATCCCGATGAAAATCGCCAGGCTAAATCCCCGGATCACATCGCCGCCAAACACCAGCATCGACCCAATCGCAATCAGCGTCGTGATCGACGTCATCAAGGTGCGCGACAGCGTTTCATTCACCGACAGGTTCATCACATCACGCAGCGGCATCGTCTTGTATTTCACCAGGTTTTCCCGCAGCCGGTCAAACACCACCACTGTATCGTTGATCGAATAACCCAGAATCGTCAGCAAGGCCGCGATGATCGTCAGATCAAACTTGAACTGGAACACCGCCCAAATCCCGATCGTGATGAACACGTCATGCAACAGCGCCAACACGCCACCCAGCGCAAACTGCCATTCAAACCGCAGCCAGATATACAGCATGATCCCCACGGATGTCAGTACCACCGCCAGGATCGACGACCAGACCAATTCCCCCGACACTTTCGGCCCCACCGATTCCACCGCGCCAAAGGTGATCGCCGGGTCCAGCTTCTGCAACGCCGCCTCAACCGCGGCCAGCGTTTCCGGCGTCACCGATGCCGTTTCATCCTCGGCCGAGATGCGGATCATCGCCACATGCTGATCCGATGAAAAGCTGGCGTCAAACACTTCCGTAATCGACACATCGCCCAGCGGCAGCCTTTCCAACGTGGCCCGATACGCCGCCACATCCACCACTTGTGTGCTGTCCGTGCGGATCGTCGTGCCACCCTTGAAGTCGATCCCGTAATTCAGCCCCAGCACACCCCATGCCAGGAACGCCAGCAGCATCAGCGCAATGGACCCGCCAAAGGTCAGCCATTGCCAACGGAAAAAGTCGATATTGGTCTTTTCGGGTGCAAGTCGCAGACGCCACGCCATGATGTCTCTCCCTATACCAAAATCGTCTTGGGCCGGCGCCAGCCGTACCAGAACGTGATGATTTCCCGCGTCACCAGCAGTGCTGTGAACACCGATGTGATGATGCCAAGCGCCAGCGTCACCGCAAAGCCCCGCACCGGCCCTGCGCCAAAATAGAACAGCACCACCGCCGTAATCAGCGTCGTCACGTTTGCGTCGATAATCGCCGACATCGCGCGTTCATAGCCAATTTCAATGGCCCGCGCCGGGCTTTTCTGCGTGCGCAATTCCTCGCGTATCCGTTCAAACACCAACACGTTCGCATCCACCGCCATGCCGATGGTCAGCACGATGCCTGCAATCCCCGGCAGGGTCAGCGTGCCGCCAATCGCCGAAAGGCACGCAAACAGCAGCGCCATGTTGATGGCGAGCGCAATATTGGCAAACAGCCCGAACAACCCATAACTCGCCAGCATGAACACGGATACGGCAATCATCGCGACCACAGCCGCCTTGCGCCCCGCATCAATGCTGTCCTGCCCCAGTTCCGGGCCAATCGTGCGCTCTTCCAGAAACTGCATTTCCGCAGGCAACGCCCCCGCCCGCAGCAGCACCGACAGATCAATCGACTCCTTCACCGAAAAGCTGCCGGTGATGATGCCCGTGCCCCCCGGAATGGCGCTTTGAATGACCGGGGCCGAAATCACCTCGTCATCCAGCACGATGGCAAAAGGCTGGCCGATATTCGCCGCCGTGTAATCGCCAAAGGCCCGCGCGCCCGTCGGGTTGAACCGGAAACTGACGGCGGGTTTGCCATCGCGGTCATAGTCGGGCTGCGAATCCACCAGCTCATTTCCCGTGACCACCGGCAGTTCTTCGACGATGTAGAACGTGCCCGCATCATCCTTTGACGGCAGCAATTGCTCATCCGGCTGCACAACGGCCGCAGCATCCCCCGTCGGGCGCACCACGCGGTTGAACGTCAGCTTCGCCGTTTTACCGATCAATGCCTTCAGTTCCGCCGCCGAGCCGATCCCCGGCACCTGAATCAAGATCCGGTCCGTGCCCTGCTGCTGGATCGTCGGCTCCCGTGTGCCCACCTCATCCACCCGCCTGCGGATAATCTCCAGTGATTGCTGGATTGTCCGGCTGTCCGTCGCCTTGCGCTCTGCCTCTGACAGCTGGATCACGATATCCGTGCCCTCCGTCGTCACCGCAATATCATTCTCGCCAATGCCCGTCAGGCTGACCACCGGCGTCGCCAAGGCCTGCACCGCAGCCAAGGCCGCTGGCATGCCGTCCGCATTGGAAATTCCCACGCGCAACACACCGGGCGGTGACGGTTGGCGGCGCACATTGCCCACCTGATCGCGCAAAGGCCGCAGCGCATCACGCACCGATGGCCACAACCCATCCATCCGCTGCTTGTACACATCCGCCACCTGCACTTCAGCCAGCAGATGCGCACCCCCGCGCAAGTCCAGCCCAAGGTTGACGATGGCGGATGGCATCAACGACGGCCACGCCCCTTGTGCCGCCTCTTGCTCCGGCGACAGCACCACGCCCTTTGCGGCTTCGGCGATGGCGTCGTTATGCCCCTCCACCCGCGCATAAAACGCATTCGGCACGGCGCCTGCGATGCCCAGCACCACAACAGCCCAGATCAGGATACGCTTCCACAGCGGTGCGGTCAGCATGAATGGGTCAGCCCTGTGCCGGTTCGGTCTTGTTCATCACGGTCGTGATCGAGCTGCGCTGCATGCGCACCTTCACGCCATCGGCAATCTCGACCTCAAGAATACCGTCGTCGTTCACCTTCAGCACTTTGCCGATGATGCCACCTTGGGTCAGCACCTGATCACCGCGCCGCAGCGCATCGACCATCGCGCGGTGATCCTTCAGCTTTTTCTGCTGCGGACGGATCAGCAGGAAATACATGATAAGGAAGATGAGGATCAGCGGGATGAACGACGAAAGCGCGCCCGCGGCCCCCGAAGTGCCCGTCGCCTGTGCAAAGGCGGGTGTGATAAACATGGTCAGTCCCCATAAAGGTGGCAGGGGCAGCCCCCCGGAATTCTGGCGCAACCTAATGTCGCGGGCGCGGATGCGCAAGGCGGGGGGTGGGGGATTGA
>JANNBG010000462.1:0-1970 GCA_031385205.1 Rhodobacterales bacterium | reverse complement strand
CATAAGACGGGCGAGGCCAAACTGACAGGCCCGGTGACGATGATGGTGGGTGTGCCAGAGGCAGTGGCAGCGGCGGCGGCACCGATGGCGGCGGTGGTGGAAGGCGTGTTTTTCACGCGCGATCTGGTGAATGAACCGGCCAACATCCTGACGACAGATGACTTTGCAGCGCGCCTTGCGGCAATGCAGGAGTTGGGGCTGGAGGTGGAGATTCTGGAGGAGGCGCAGCTGAAAAAGCTGGGCATGGGGGCCTTGCTGGGTGTGGGGCAGGGGTCGGTCAGCCCGTCGAAAGTGGTGGTGATGCAATGGAAGGGTGCGGGCGATGCGCAACCGCTTGCGTTGATCGGCAAGGGTGTGGTGTTTGATACGGGCGGCATTTCCATCAAGCCTGCAGGCGGGATGGAAGAAATGACGATGGATATGGGCGGTGCAGGTGTTGTGGCGGGTGTGATGCGCACGCTGGCGCTGCGCAAGGCCAAGGCCAATGTCGTGGGGTTGGTGGGGATTGTGGAGAACATGCCGGATGGCAATGCGATCCGCCCGGGTGATGTGCTGACATCCATGAAGGGTGATACGATCGAGGTGATCAACACGGATGCTGAAGGGCGTTTGGTGCTGGCCGATGTGATGTGGTACGCGCAGGACCGGTTCAACCCGCGTGGGATGATTGATCTGGCGACACTGACCGGGGCGATCATCGTGGCGTTGGGTCATGAAAACACAGGGGTTTTCAGCAATAATGATGCGTTGGCAAATGCGTTCCTGAAGGCTGCGGCGAGCGAGGGTGAGGGCGCCTGGCGGATGCCGATGGGCGAGGCGTATGATGCCAAACTGAAATCGCGCATTGCGGACATGATGAATGTGGGCGGGCGCGATGGTGGGGCGATTACGGCGGCGCAGTTTCTGGCGCGGTTCGTGAAGCCGGACATGCCATGGGTGCATCTGGATATTGCGGGCACGGCCTTGCTGAAGGCGGATACAGCACTTGCCCCCAAGGGTGCAACGGGATGGGGCGTGATGGCCTTGGACCGTTTGATCCGCGACATGCTGGAATGATCATCCCCGCGACCCGTTACCGTGATGCTGAGGCGGCGTTGGTGTTCCTGACGCGCACCTTGGGGTTTACGGAACATGCGGTGTTTCGGGATGAAAAGGGCGTGCTGATCCATGCGCAGCTGACAACGGATGCGGGCATGGTGATGATTGCACCGATGGATGACGAGGGCGAGTTTGCGGCGTTTCTGATCCACCCGGATGACACGGGCGGGCGGGAGACGGTCTCGATTTACGCGGTGGTGACGGATGTGGCGCAACGCTATGCAAAATCGGTGGCGGGTGGGGCGCAAATTTTAATTCCGCTGCGCGCGGAACCTTATGGCGGGTTGAGCTTTACCCTGCGCGATCCGGAGGGGCATATCTGGACGCTGGGCAGTTATGACCCGACGCTGCCTGCGCGGGGCACCTGATGCCTGCGCTGTTCTACCATTTGACGCGAAGCACGCAGGAAGATCTGATCCGCACGCTGCTGACCCGCGCCTTGGCGCAGGGGTGGCGGGTGATGGTGCGGGGGACGGATGAGGTGGCGCTGGATAGGCTGGATACACGGCTGTGGACGGTGCCGGAAGACAGCTTTGTGCCGCATGGGCGGGTGGGGGATCATCCGGTTTTGATCGGAATGGGGGCTGCGACCAATGGCGCGCAGGGGGTGATTTTGGTGGATGGTGCGGTGGCTGAGGCGGAGGAGGCTTTGGCATTGCAGCGGCTGTGGGTGGTGTTTGATGGCGGGGATGAGGCGGCGGTGGCGGGCGCGCGCAGCCTGTGGAAGGGGCTGACGGGGGATGGGGTGGATGCGGAGTATTGGTCGGAAGATACGGGAAAATGGGTGAAAACGGCAGAAAAGAAGGGGTGATACTGCCGGGACCGCGAGCCAGAGTGAGTGAAACGTCGCGGCCCCGGCCAGCGCCGGGGCG
>JANNBG010000546.1:0-2727 GCA_031385205.1 Rhodobacterales bacterium | reverse complement strand
CCGATTGGCGGTTTGAAGGAGAAACTGCTGGCGGCGTTAAGGGGGGGGATCACGACGGTGCTGATCCCGCAGGAAAACGCCAAGGACCTGCCGGAAATCCCGGATAATGTGAAGGCGGGGTTGACCATCATCCCGGTGACGCATGTACGCGAAGTGTTGCAGCACGCATTGGTGCGGCAGCCGGAAGCGGTGGAATGGGATGAGGCGGCGGAAGAAGAGGCGGCTGCGGCGCGGGCGTTGAAGGGGACTGATCCTTCGGGTGCGACGGCGCATTGAGGATAAGGGGCGCGATGCAGATCGCGCCCCTTGTTTCATCAGATCAAAGCGGGTCGAATGTCAGCGGATTATCCAGAATGCGGATATCTGACACGTTCAGCGCGGCCCCTTCGATCACGATACGGTCACCATCGCCTACCAGCGTGATGACAATCGCAGCACCAGTGTCGACGATACTGCGGATTGACGCGCCGCCTTCCAGACCGATGACATCATGGCCCTGCTGGTAGTCTGTGATCGTGTCAACCGACCGTCGGCCACTGCGCGAGTCCGTGCCAAAGATGAAGGCATCATTCCCGCCAAGACCCGTCAGCCGGTCATTGCCGTCAAAGCCGCGGATCGCGTCGGCGGCGGCGGTGCCGGTCAGAACATCGGCCCGCGACGTGCCGTTCAGGATGACCAGCGGCGGTGGCGGCGGGGGCGGGATGTTATTGCCACCGCCATCTGGTGGTGGGCCTGCCGTGATCGCAAATCCGGCCTCATCCCAGTTGAGGTCATGATCGAAGGTAAAGCTGCTAAGAACGGCCTGCACATCTGCCAATGTATGCCCAGAGGCCGCCAGTTTCGCCTGATCGAACAGATAGCTGAAGGCCGTGACATAGCCGCCATAGCCGCCGACCTGCAAGGTTTCCACGCCACCCAGCACGGAACCATCCTTGAACTGAACGGTAGCCAGCGTTTCGGTATAGGCGGTGCGCTGAATTTCGCCGTTTCCCCGGATCAGGTCGTTGTCATACAGGGTCACTGTTGTGATCTCGCTGAAATCGGGTAATCCGCCGGCCGGGCCGCCATAATCCTGTGTGCTGAAGGCGTGGGACGTATAGGTGTTATGCGCTTCGGGCAGCAGGCCATAGCTGATCGGGTTGACCACCGGCACGCTTGGCGTGTTGACGGTTGAGGCGGCCGTCAAACGCGTCGACGTATCAAAGTTGGCACCGGGTTCGGCAATCGCATAGGTTGTATTGCCCACGGTAAAAACCAGGACAGTAAAGGTGCCGCCGTTGGTCACGAATTGCGTGGCGCGAAAGACCGGCGTGCTGCTGGTGATGAGGGCGCCGTTGATCTGAAACGTCGCGGATTCGCCGCTGATGAGGCCGATGGCATCGTTGGTTTGTTCGGCGGTGGTTGCGCCTGTCAGCAGATCGCGCGTGGTCAGGATGACCTTTTCGAGCGTGGTGCCTGCGGCAATTGTGCTGCCCGGCCCGGTGGTGACACCGGATAGCCGGAAGACGAAACCTTCATAGCTTGCAGTGGTCATTGTGATGCTCCCTGAATGAAGTTGGTCGGGATGATGGCCGCATCATGCGCGTTGCTTGATGGGGACCACAGAATTAAGCGTGCAGACATACGCGGCCCAAAAGGGCCGGGATTTTGGGTTTTCGGCATGTGGTCACTCCATAAATGCGCAGGTTGAACGGTTGCGCGGTCACTGTCCCCATTGCAGCCTTACGCAAGGGCACGATCACGTGCCAACCACATTGCCAAACAAACGCGTGTGGAATGAGGTGTGGAATTGTGAACGATGCGGCGTTAGCGTCACTTTCAACCGCCATCGCAAGGAATTGAGCATCATGCCTGTAGACACGCCTGTGAAAAAGCCAGCAACGGCCAAAAAGACGGGTCTGGCTGTTGCTGCCCCCGCAACCACAGTCACGAAAACCGGGGGGACGCCGATGGCAAAGCCTGCGGCCAAAGCGGCCCCTGCGGAACTGACCAAGGCCCCGGCGGCACCACTGGTCAAGGTCAAGGCCAACACCTTGAAGATCAAGGATGTGCTGGAGCAGGTGGCGACATCGCAGGGCGGCAAGAAAAAGGGTATGAAAGAGGTGGTGGAGGCGACGCTGACCGCCCTTGGCGCGGCCTTTGCGCGGGGGGATGCGGTCAACCTGCCGGGGTTCGGGCGCGCACGGGTGGCGCAGGCCGAGGATGCGGCGGCGGGCAAGCCTGCGACGATCAAGTTGAAATCGGGCACGGGAAATGCGCAGAAAAAACCGGGCAAACAGGGTCTTGCAGACCTTGGGGACTAGCGTTACACGCAGCCCACCGGGTGATTAGCTCAGTGGTAGAGCGCGTCGTTCACATCGACGATGTCAGGGGTTCAAATCCCTTATCACCCACCATCATTCGGAAAGGGCAGCGTTTGGCGCTGCCTTTTCTTTTGCACCCCACACGCGGTCAAGCACGGCCAGATGCCCCAGCACAGCCATGGGCACCAGGAACAACGGGATCATGACATAGGGCCAGCCAAGGTTGGCCCCGGTGATAATGGCGGTGGTGAAATCGGTCTGGCCCATGGCCATGTGCCGCGCCGCAAGGCGGGTGTCGTTGGCGGGCGTCATGCGGCGGGCGGTCAGGGCAGCGGCGATGCCGACGGCAATATCACCGAAGCCTGCGATGGCGGCGAAGGGCATTGATTCCTCGCCCATCACAGCACCGATCAGGAAGAACCCG
>JANNBG010000404.1:0-2632 GCA_031385205.1 Rhodobacterales bacterium | reverse complement strand
AGGTGAACCGAGCTTTCGCGAATCGGTGGATCTGATGTTAAACCGGGCGGTTGGCCTGAAGGATCTTAGACCCGGGATGGAGAACAAGATCAGGGAGTGCAATTCGACCAATACGGTGCGCTTTGGCGTGCGCCTGCGTGGCAAGATCGAGACATTCACGGGCTACAGGTCGGTGCATTCGGAACATATGGAACCGGTCAAGGGCGGCATCCGCTATGCGATGTCGGTCAATCAAGACGAGGTCGAGGCGCTGGCAGCGCTGATGACGTACAAGTGCGCGCTGGTGGAAACGCCGTTTGGCGGATCGAAGGGTGGTTTGTGCATCGACCCGCGGGCCTGGGATGTACATGAGCTGGAACTGATAACGCGCAGGTTTGCCTATGAACTTATCAAGCGTGACCTGATCCACCCGGCGCAAAACGTGCCGGCCCCAGACATGGGCACGGGCGAGCGGGAAATGGCGTGGATCGCCGACCAATACGCGCGGATGAACACCACCGATATCAACGCGAAGGCCTGCGTGACGGGCAAACCACCGCATGCGGGCGGCATTCAGGGCCGGGTGGAGGCAACGGGGCGGGGTGTGCAATACGCATTGCGTGAGTTTTTCCGGCATGCGGAAGATGTGGCGGCGGCAAAGCTGTCCGGGTCTTTGGATGGCAAGCGGGTGATCGTTCAGGGGCTGGGCAACGTGGGCTATCACGCAGCGAAATTCTTGTCGGAAGAAGACGGCTGCAAGATTATTGCGGCGATTGAACGGGATGGCGCGCTGGTCGATGACAAAGGCCTGAATATTGAGGATATTCACCAGTGGATCGTCAAGCATGGCACGATCAAGGGCTATCCGGGGGCGACGTTCGTGGAGGATGGTGCCGCGCTTTTAGAAGCTGAATGTGACATCCTGATCCCGGCGGCGCTGGAAGGGGTGATCCACAAGGGCAATGCGGGCGGCGTGAAGGCACCGTTGATTGTGGAGGCGGCGAATGGCCCGATCACCTTTGGCGGCGACGAAATCCTGCGGGCCAAGGGCGTGGTCATCATCCCGGACATGTTCGCCAATGCGGGCGGGGTGACGGTGTCGTATTTTGAATGGGTCAAGAACCTGTCGCATATCCGCTTTGGCCGCATGCAAAGGCGGGCGGAAGAGGCGCGGCACCACCTGCTGGTGGAGGAATTGGAGCGGCTGTCGAGCGACAAGCAACTGGGCTGGACGCTGTCACCCGGGTTCAAGGACAAATACCTGCGCGGTGCGGGCGAGTTGGAACTGGTGCGATCGGGTCTGGATGACACGATGCGCGGGGCCTATCAGGCGATGCGTGAGGTGTGGCACGGACGTGAGGATGTGCAGGATTTGCGGGTGGCGGCCTATATTGTGGCAATCAGCCGGGTGGCGCAGACGTATCAAAGCAAAGGTCTTTGACGGAACAGGGTGTTTTTCCATCCGCGACGCAAAATGTCGCGGATGGTTGGGTAACGTTGATCCAGCCTTGCTAATCCCGGACGGACGGGATCACCTTCCCGCACCACCATCAAGGGCGGACGCATGCGCTATTCCGGTCTGAAAGTCATCACCCAGGGGCTGTTCGGCAACAAAGGCTGGACGCCCGCGTGGCGTGAACCTGCGCCCAAGGCCGAATATGATGCGATCATCATCGGGGGCGGCGGGCATGGGTTGGCGACGGCGTTTTATCTGGCCAAGAACCACGGCATGACGAATATTGCGGTGCTGGAGAAATCGCACATCGGGTCCGGTAATATTGGGCGCAACACGACCATCGTGCGCGCCAATTACTTTCTGCCCGGCAATTCCGAATTCTATTCCCATTCGATGAAGCTGTGGGAGGGGATGGCGGCGGAACTGAACTACAACGTCATGCATTCGCAGCGGGGGCTCATCAACCTGTTCCATTCCGACGGGCAAAGGGATGCCTTTGTGCGGCGCGGGAATATGATGGTGAATCAAGGCGATGACGCCATTCTGCTGGACCGTGAGGGCGTGCGGGAACATCTGCCCTACCTCGATTTCGAACAGACGCGGTTCCCGATTTATGGCGGGCTTTTGCACCCGCGTGGGGGTTCGGCGCGGCATGATGCAGTGGCGTGGGGCTATGCGCGCGGGGCTGACCAGCGGGGCGTGGACCTGATCCAGAACTGCGAAGTGACCGGGATTGATGTGGAAGGCGGCGTGGTGCGCGGCGTGCAGACCACGCGCGGGGCGATCCGGGCGAAGAAAGTGGCTATCATCGTGGCGGGGCGGTCATCACAGGTGGCGGCGATGGCGGGGATGCGGCTGCCGATTGAATCGCACGTCCTGCAGGCGTTCGTAACCGAGGGGTTAAAGCCGGTGATCAACCATGTGGTCAGTTTCGGCATGGGGCATTTCTATATCAGCCAGTCGGACAAGGGCGGGTTGGTGTTCGGCGGCGATCTGGATTTTTATGCGTCTTATGCCAGCCGTGGCAACCTGCCGATGGTGGAACATGTGATGGAGGCGGGCATGACTTTGATGCCGATGATTGGCCGCGCGAGAGTGCTGCGGTCATGGGGCGGGATCATGGACATGACGCCGGATGGCAGCCCGATCATCGACAAGACGCCGGTCGAGGGGCTTTATGTCGATGCCGGCTGGAAC
>JANNBG010000388.1:0-5293 GCA_031385205.1 Rhodobacterales bacterium | reverse complement strand
TTGGCCACCGCGCAGCGTATCAAGCCCCGCACCGCCCGACAGCGCATCGTCATCGGCCCCGCCATACAGCACATCATTTCCCGATGACCCGATCACCGTATCATCGCCAAAACTGCCGTTGACCGTATCGTTCAATAACCCACCGTTCAAAAGGTCATTGCCCAGACCACCGCCCAGCAGGTCATTGCCGTCATCGCCCAGCACCTCATCATCTCCGGCACCGCCAAACAAGCTGTCGCCATCCAGCCCGCCGCTCAGCGCATCGTCACCCTCGCCACCACCCAAGCTGTCCTGCCCGGTGCCCCCGGACAAATCATCATCACCGCCCATCCCGCGCAACACGTCCGCTTCCGAACCGCCATCCAAACCGTCATTGCCCGCCCCGCCAAACACGGTGTCGGCACCCGCACCGCCGAATACATCCTCCTGCACGCCCAACGACCCGTCATACCAATCAGCGCCTCCGTTCAGACTGACCATCCCATCGAGCAAGCCTGTATTGGTCACAATCGAGACAGCGTCAGACAACGTCATCGCCCCCATCATGCCAGAAATGACGCCAGCGTTTGTAATGCGTTCGACGCTATTTCCGGTGCTGCTGATGCCAAATTGGCCGCCTGCAATCATGCCGCTATTGCGGATGTGTACCGCACCATCTTGACTGTTGATGCTCATCGCGGCGAATCCAAACCCGGTGATGTCACCGCTGTTTGCAACGCGCAGGACAGGGCCGGAAAACTCGACTGCCGAACCCGCGGCTATTGTGCCCGCATTGTTCAAAAGAACACCGCCAGATCCGGCATTGCCGACAAATAACAACGCCACAGTGACGGCCGTGATAACACCGTCCGACGCAATCGTGAATTGGCCGCCATCAGTGCTCACTGCGCCATAATCTCTGGCGATAATGGTCCCTTGAACGGTCAGATTTGCAAAACCTGTCAAGGTCACAGCCGTTCCCACCACGGAAAGCGCAGCCCCGCTGGTGACAACGCCGCTTTCAACAGTCCCGAGCACCCGGGCGGTCGTATCTGCACCTGTAATGATAAAACTGGTCATGTCTCTCTCTTTTTCTTGAAATCAGTTTTCGTTTGCCTCCCCAAGGGCCAAAGTCATCGGGAACTTCCTGCCGGAACAGCCCCCTACAGCAGCACATCCGCCGCCGACAATGTCGCCAGCGTCAGCCCTGTCACAAAGATCATCCCTTCGCCCGGCACGTCGATGCGCAGCCCGAAACCCGACGCCGAGGCCAAGGCCGTCACCGCCGCCAATGACCCCAAATCAAACGCGCGCAAGTCCAACTTATCGACGTTGTTCACGAAATCCGTCACCCGGTCCGTGCCTTGCCCGCGTGCAAACACAAACGTATCCGCCCCCGTGCTGCCCGCCATCGTATCATCACCCTGCCCGCCACGCAGCGTGTCGTTGCCCGCACCGCCCGACAGCGCATCGTCATCGGCCCCGCCATACAGCACATCATTTCCGGATGACCCGATCACCGTGTCATCGCCAAAACTGCCGCTGACCGTATCGTTCAACAACCCGCCATTCAGCAGATCATTGCCCGCACCGCCGCCCAGCAAATCGTTGCCGTCATCGCCCAGAACGATATCGTCTCCGGCACCGCCATACAGACGGTCTGCATCCGCACCGCCATTCAGTTGGTCGCTACCGACGCCGCCAATGACGGTATCATTGCCAACGCCACCCGTCACAATCCCTTGCGTACCGGTTGATCCATCAAAATAATCCGCCCCGCCGTTCAATTCGACCGACCCTGTCAATGTGCCGGAATTGACCACGCGGCTGACGCCATCCCCCAGATAAAGCGCATTGACCCCGCCAGTGATAGTGCCGGTGTTGGCGATGGTCTCTGGCCCCGCGCCATCGCCATACAGGCCGTAATCCGTGCCGAAGATGTCACTCGTGTTGCTGATCCGCGTGACCCCAGACGCCCCATAATAAATACCGCTCGTGTTGAATCCGCTCAACGTGCCAGAATTGACGATGTTCACAACGGTTCCATGCGCGTCGATGGCGGCCGCGTTTCCTGTGATTGTGCCTGCGTTGGTGATGTTCACAACCCCAGTTGAGTTTGCATCTATCCCCGTCAGCGTCGCGTTCAAAAACCCCATGCTTGTGACAGTAATTCTGCCGTCCCCCGACAGGCGTATCGCACTATTTTGCCCCTGCACCCCGCCCGCCACGACCATGCTGGTGCCACCCCCAGACATGAACACCGCGGTGGTTGCCGCCACATCCAACAGGCCATTTGCGCCGACCAATCCGGTTTCATTGGCTCCAAGAGTGCGTGCAGTGGTTGACAGAAAATCAAGTGCGAAAGACGTCATGACAATACTCCATGGATAAATTGATCTATGTTGTAATTCTATGCCCACATTGTCCTTGCGTCAACAATGGTCACTCCGCCCGCCACAGCCCCGTCGCTGGCAGGCGGCTTGATGATCTTGTGCTTACAGCAGCACATCCGCAGCCGACAGCAGCGCCAAGGTCAGTCCCTGCACAAACACAACGCCTTCACCCGGCACGTCGAGACGCAAGCCGAACGCCGCATCCGACGCAAGTGCCTTCACTGCCGCCACGTTCGCAAAACCAAACGCCCGCAGGTCCAGCTTGTCCACGTTATTCTGAAAATCCGTCACCCGGTCCGTGCCCTGCCCACGCGCAAACACAAACGTATCCGCCCCCGTGCCGCCGGTCAGCGTATCATCGCCCATGCCACCCCACAGCGTGTCGGCGAATGCGCCCTGACCCCCCACCAGCGCATCATCACCCGCCCCGCCGTACACACGGTCCGCATCAGCCCCGCCTGTCACGGTATCATCCCCGTCGCCACCGCGCACCAGATCGGCCCCGGCATCACCGTTCACCACATCATCGCCTTCGTTCCCGGCCACCGTATCGACGCCATCCCCGCCATACACGCTGTCCTGCCCGCCGCTGCCGCGCAGCCAATCCACATCCGCGTCGCCGTAAAGCCCGTCATCCCCAGCCCCGCCAAACACCGTATCATTGCCCATGCCGCCATACACATCGTCCTGCACACCGCCGCTGCCATCAAACCTGTCCGTCCCGCCGTTCAGGGCGACGCCGCCGCGCAGCAGGCCTGTATTCACCACGATGGAAGTACCGTTGCTGAGGTTCAGCGCAGCGTCCGAGCCAGAGATGCTGCCGGAATTGCTGATGACGTCCGTCCCGGCCCCAGACGAGAAAACACCCGACGCAGCGCCATTGATGATACCGGAACTATCCAGTTGAAAGCGACCCGAAGCCTCCGCAAATATCCCTGAATCGCCTTGCCCCATAATTTGTCCACTGTTCACGACCGACAATCCGCTGCCGGTAAAGTCGATCCCGCGATTACCTGCCAAGATGCCCGCATTTGTTACATTTGCAACAGACGTACCCGTGTAGGCCAATGCACTCAAATGCCCCGTGATGGCCCCTGTTGCCGTAATGTTAATCCGCGAACTGCCGACCACGACCACAGCGTTGGCCTCCGCACTGACCGCACCCGCCACGGTCAGCAGCGTCTCCGGCCCCATTACGATAGAGTTTCTCCCGCCGTTAATTGAACCGTTTATGGTCACGATACCGGTTTGCCCGAGAACCAGCGTTTGCGAGAAAGTTGTTGCGGTGGATACGGTAAAGCTTGCCATGTCTTGCTCCAAAAAAAAGTGATGTGCTATCCCCCGATCAGGCTCCGGTTTCGCAAACCTGTCAAGCCGCGCGCGCCGCACAGGCCCGCGTTAATCCGCCCGCCACAGCCCCGCCGCCGCCATTCCTGCCCGTGCCTCCGCTGACAGGTCGCCGACCCGCACGACATAAGTATGGATCGCAAACACCACCGCCCCCGTCACCGGCAGCCGCACAAAACTTTGCCGTTCGGACCGCAGATACAGCCCCTCCGCGGGCCGCGGCCGCCGCTCCCCCTCCTTGCGCGGCTGGTGCAGCGTCGCATCGTCATAGACCAGCGCATTGGCCCGCCACAGCATCGCCCCCGGCTGGATTGCCCGCATCATCCGCTGCACCGATGTTGCAATGCGTGCGTCATAGTCATGCACCGGCGCGTGGATCGCCGTCATCGGCCGCCCGATTTTCTCGGCCAGTGTCCAGCTTGCCGGAAAGCATAAGGCAGCCCCGGTCAGCACATGCTCCGCGCCATTGTCCTGCAGGATGCACAGATCCTCCTGCACCAGCCGCCCCAGCGTCAGCAAAGGCTGGCTTGCATCCACCTTTACCACCACCCCATCCGGTCGCGTCACCTGCGCTGCCGTCACCACATACCCCGGCCCCAACACCCCCAGTACCCGGGTGAGCAACTCTCCCGCTGCCGCCTCAGCTTGTGGCAACAGCGCATGCACCAAGGGCGCATACCCCGCGATCAGCCGATCCCTCTCCGCCATCTGCCCCGCAAAGGCATCATCCACACGCAGCCAGTCATCCCCCGCCACAGGCTGCACGCCCGGCAACCGCGCCGTGCGCGCATCCATCCACGGCGCAAAGGGCAGGGTGTTCTGCAAAGTGGTGGTCATCGCTGACGTTCTCCTTATGGCGCACTGTCGCAAAACCTATGCGCAGGCTGCCATGATTTCAGTCCGAAGCCAGCAATGCGCCGGTGAAGCGTCCGTGCGCGCATGCCACACCATGCCATAGTCATAACCCGGCACCGCCAGCGGCAGATCAAACGCCCGTAAGCCCACTGGCCCGCCAGCCGCCCAGAGACGCGCTGGCATCGTCGCAAGCAGGTCCGTTTGCGCCACCACCGCCAGATTGCCTGCGAAACTCGGCGAGACCAGCCGCACCTTGCGCGCAAGACCCATGCCCCTCAGTGCAGCATCCACCGCATTTGCCCCCGGATCGCCCAGTGACACCACCACATGGCCATGCGCCACATACTCCCGCAACGTCGCACCTGACGCAAAGATCGCATGCCCCACGCGCGCGACGCCCACATAATGTTCCGCAAAAAGCCGCTGATAGCGGAATGGTGCATCCACACCGCGTGTTCCCCAAAATGTCAGATCCAGTGCCCCATTGCCCAAATGCCCCAGCGTGGCTTCTCCCACCCCAGTCAGAACAACCGTCACCCCAGGTGCCGCTTGGTCCAATCGCTGCATCACCGCTGGCATTACCGTCATCCCGGCGTAGTCACTGACGCCCACACGAAACACGGTCACGTCTTTGCGCGCATCAAAACGCGCCCGGGCGAGCAACGGTCCCGCCCCCGCCAACACATCCTGCACCGGTCCCATCATCGCCTGCGCTCGCG